>JACPZX010000016.1 GCA_016195325.1 Acidobacteriota bacterium | reverse complement strand
CAACACCTCGACGGACTTCAAGACCAACCCGCTCCTGCTCGACATCGACGGCGTGCAAGCGACTCTCGACGTCGCCCCGAACACGCAGAGCGTGAGCGTGGTCGGACTGAACGCGGAGTTCGGCGGCTTCGTCTTCGTCTCCGGTAACTTCGGCTTCAGAAAGCAGGTCACTGGCACGGTCACCGAGATCCAGGCTACCGGCTCGATGATCGACGTGAGCCTGAAGGTCGGTTCGGTCTTCGAGGCCGGCGTCAACGACGGGTCGATCGCGCTGTTGCTTCGGTCGGACAGCACGACGCCCGGCGTCACGACTCGCGCGCTGAAGGCGACGGGCGGCGCGTTCCTGACCGCTGGCGACTTCGCGCAGGTCACGATTCAGTCGGCGACGGTGAAGCTGAACAACACGGCGACTGACTTCAAGACCAACCCGCTCCTTCTCGATATCGACGGCGTCCAGGCAACGCTCGATGTCGCTCCGAACACCCAGAGCGTGTCGGTCGTCGGTCTGAGCGCCGAGTTCGGCGGGTTCGTGAACGTCTCGGGCAATTTCGGCTTCAGAAAGCAGGTCAACAGCACCGTCACGGAGATCCAGGCGACAGGCTCGATGATTGACGTGAGCCTGAAGGTCGGTTCGGTCTTCGAGGCGGGCGTCAACGATGGGTCGATTGCGCTGTTGCTGCGGTCGGACTCGACGACCCCGGGCGTCACGACGAAGGCCCTGAAGGCGACGGGCGGCGCGTTCCTGACGGCAGGGGACTTCGCGCAGGTCACGATCCAGTCGGCGACCGTCAAGCTCAACAACACGAACACCAACTTCGCCGCGAACCCGCTCCTCCTCGACATCGACGGCGTGCAAGCGACTCTCGACGTCGCCCCGAACACGCAGAGCGTGAGCGTGGTCGGACTGAGCGCCGAGTTCGGCGGCTTCGTGTTCGTGTCCGGCAACTTCGGCTTCAGGAAGCAGGTCAACGGCACCGTCACGGAGATCCAGGCGACGGGCTCGATGATCGATGTGAGCCTGAAGGTCGGGACCGTCTTCGAGGCCGGCGTCAACGACGGGTCGATTGCCCTCCTTCTTAGAAGCGATTCGACGACCCCGGGCGTCACGACGAAGGCCCTGAAGGCGACCGGAGGCGCATTCCTGACGGCCGGCGACTTCGCCCAGGTCACGATCCAGTCGGCGACCGTGAAGCTCAACACCACCAGCACCGACTTCAAGACCAACCCGCTGACGCTGAACATCGATGGGGTGCAGGCGACGATCGACGCGGCGCCCAACTCCCAGAGCGTGTCGGTCGTGGGGCTCAGCGCGAGCTTCGCCGGGTTCGTGACCATCTCGGGCGACTTCGGGTTCCGCAAGGTCGGCGCCGACGTCGAGGCGGCGGCGGAGCATGTCTCGGCGATTCTGAGCGCCGGCGCGATCCAGGTCGGCGTGACGAACGGGACCCTCGCCCTCGCGATGAACGCGAACGGGACGAAGGCTCTCGAGGCGAGCGGCACGCTGGTGCTCACGCTCCCGGGGAACATCACCGCGAGCGCCCGCGACGTGAGGGTGCAGCTCAACACGACGACGACGAACTATTCGGCCGCGCCGAAGACCATCGACATCGACGGCGTGTCCGGGACGCTCACGAGCGCCCCGGGGGTGCAGGCCGTGCGCGTCCTGGGCGCGGTGCTCCAGATCGAGGGGTTCGTCTTCGTGACGGGGTCGTTCAACTTCGAGAAGGGCGCGACGATCTTCGTGACGCTCAAGGGCGTGGCGCAGTCGGTGCAGGTCTCGGTCATCAAGGTCGGCGTCAGCGACGTGCACGCGTTCGTCGGCACGGGCGGGCCGTACTGGGTGACGGAGGCGAACGGCGCGGTGCGCGCGCCGACGGCGACCGAGGCGGAGGGGGCGCTCGGGATCGCGATCAGCCAGTTCGAGTTCGCGCTCGTCCTGATGAAGCCGACGGACACGGCCGACACGCGGAGCTTCACGGCCCTCAAGGCGACCGGGGCGGCCGAGCTGGTCGGGATCCCGGGGCTGACCCTCAGCGCCGGTGTGTCGGTGAGCGTGAACACCTCGAGCGACAGCGCGGGCGGGACACCCCCGGCGGTCGACTTCAGCCTGCTGCCCGGGCACAAGCTCACCGTGCCTGCCGGCGCGCACTCCATCGACATCGACTTCACCGACACGCTTCTCGAAGCCCAGGGGTTCGCGACGCTGGTGATCCAGGAGTTCGTCACGGTCGCCGCGCAGTTCGCCTTCCGCAAGGGAGCCGAGCAGGACGTGACGCTCTCGGACGGAACTCCACGGCGGGTCAACATCGTCCAGGTCGGCGTGGCGAACGGGAACGTCTTCGTCGGCGTCGGCGGGCCCTACTGGCAGGACAACTCCGGGCCGAACGGCGTCCCGGACGGCGTCATCGACACGTTCGACACGCCGCTCGCAGCCGGCGCGCTCGGCGTCGCGCTCAGCAACGTCACGCTCGGCATGGCGCTGATCAAGCCGGTGATCCCGATGACGGGGCCGAAGCCCACCGAGAGCTTCTTCGCGATCAAGGCGCGGGGCGACGTCGCCATCGTGGGCGTCGACGGCCTCACGCTCTCGGCGCGGTCCCTCACGGTCGAGGTGAACACGTCGAGCGACTCCGCGGCGCCGAACGCCCCCGTGCCGGTCGTCGATTTCACGAAGTTCCCCGGTGGGAAGCTCACGGTGCCGACGGGCGGCGTCTCGGGGATCGACCTCGATTTCAGCGCCCCGCTCCTTCGCGCGAGCGGCTTCGTGACGCTCGGCATCAGCGAGTTCGTCTTCGTGAGCGGCGCCTTCAGCTTCGAGAAGGGGCCGGCGCTGCCTTCGGCGACCCTCTCGGACGGCACCACGAAGTCGAACCTCTCGGTCCTCACCGTGGGCGCGAGCCAGGTGCACGCCTTCCTCGGCACCGGCGGCCCGTACTGGCAGGACAACTCGGGGCCGAACGGCGTCCCGGACGGCGTCATCGACAGCTTCGACACGCCCGCATCGGCCGGCGCGGTCGGCGTGATCGTCGAGAACTTCGAGTTCGGCCTCGCGCTCATGAAGCCGCAGTCGACGGCCGACACGACGAGCTACTACGCGCTGAAGGCGAGCGCCTCGCTCATCTCCCTCGTCGGCGTCAAGGCCGTCAGCTTGAGCGTCGCGAACCTCTCGGTCGAGGTGAACGGCTCGAGCGACAAGAACCCGGCGACCACGGGCGTCCCGCCGGTGATCGACTTCCGCCTGAGCTTCCCGGTCGCCCACGGGCCTCCGGGCCTCGCGATCACGACCGGCCCGGACCCCGATCTCGGCGGTCCGCTGAAAGCCCCCTCCGTCCTCCTCGATTTCGACACCCGAACCCTCAGAGCCCTGGCGATCGACAACCCGTCGGCGACGCAGCCGAACGGCGTCGGCGCCGCGATCTTCGCCGTCGATCTCGACGGCGACCACACGCCGGACATCTCGCTCCAGACCGATTTCTTCTTCGAGCAGACGACGCGCGCCAACGGCTCGCGCGTGACGAAGCTCGCGCTCTTCGACCTCGATCTGAAGCTCGGCTCGCCGGCCGTCATCGACATCCAGGACGCGAGCGGACTCATTCTCCTGACCGATGCGGGGCTCGCCGCCGAGTTCACCGTCGGCGTCAACCTCGATCTCCCCGCCGGCCAGGCGCAGCCGACGTTCAGCCTCCACGGGACGATGTCGCTCGCGATCAACAACACGACGAGCGCAGTCAACGAGGAGTTCAACATCCCCGGCACCTCGAACACCCTCTTCGAGGTCGCCGGCTTCACGGACATCACGAGCCTTCCGGGCTCCATCGGCGCGGCCACCGCGCTTTCCGCCACGTGGATCGCGCACTTCCAGGCCGGCGGCGTGACGCTCGGGGCGGGGGCGACCGTCCGCGCCGTCGCCGCGCAGGGAACCCGGCCGACGCTCTGGCAGGTGCTCGACGGCACGACGAAGTACCTCATCGAGGCGATGCCGGGCGATCCGAAGGGACAGCCCGCGACGGCCGACCATTTCGAGGTCCGGAAGCCTCTGGTCCTGAGCCTTCCCGCCGGCCCGTACGTGCGGCTGAGCGGCACGCCGAACGTCACCATCCGCGTCGGGCAGGCGACGATTCAGGTCTCGGGCGAGTTCGCCATCGAGCAGGTGACCCGGCCGCCGGCGACGCAGGGCGGGCAGCCCGTCAAAATCGTCCGCGTGGGGGTTCGCGAGCTGACGATCGCGGGCTTCGCCGACGAAGGGGGCTTCAACCTCGGCACCGTCACCCTGACGCACGGCACGGGCGGCTTCGTCTTCTTCCAGGACGGGGTGGCCGCGTCGCTGAAGGGGACCTTCAACGTGACGGTCCCCGGCCTCCAGGCCGGCGCCGACATCTTCCTCTCGATCAACACGACGTCGCCGAGCCGCGACGTGAAGGAAGTCATCTCGCTGCCGGGCGGCGACGTGCGGATCGACGCGAAGGCCGGCCGCACGTTCGAGATCGCCATCACCAACCTCGACGTGACGATCGGCGACTTCCTCACGCTGCGAGGCGACTTCACCACGCAGCCGATCCCGGGCGGCAACGTCTACGCGGCGCGGAACGTCCTCATCTTCATCGGATCGCCGGCCCCGCTCCCGGGCGGCGCGCTCGATCCGAAGGCGACCGGAATCCTCGTCAGCGGCGCCAACATCGGCGTCGTCTACTTCGACAAGGGGACCGCCGACAAGTCCGACGACACCTTCGCCCTGAAGGCCTTCGGCACGGTCTCGTTCGTCGGCCTCGACGGCCTGTCGGTCCGCGGCAACGTGGGCGTGAAGATCAACAACACCGGGCTGGCGATCAACCAGTCGGTCTTCTTCCCCGGCGACGATCCGGCGACCGCGCAGCCGTTCCAGATCGTCTTCGCCACCGGCCTCTTCATCGAGCAGGTCGAGGTCGGATTCGATCAGAACGGCCAGGTCGTCGCGGACAACGGCACCGACGACACGCGCCTCACCATCAGCGCCGGCCCGGCGAACGCCCCCGTCTTCCAGATCCGCGGGTCGGCCCGGTTCACGCAGAGCACGCCTACGAGCCCCGTCTCGGTCGACATCCCGAACGCCGAGGTGGCGATCAACACGCCGCAGGGCGGGACCGTCAAGGAGGCGTTCGCGGTCAAGGGGTCGGCCCGCTTCAAGATCGGCGGGAAGCAGGGGTTCCAGCTCCAGGACATCCGCGTCACCGGGTTCTCGGTCTTCGGGCAGCCCGTGAACATCGCGCTCCCGGCGACGGCGCTGCGCCCCGTCACCGCCGACCTCAAGGATCCGTTCGCCGGCGCCCGCATCGACGCGACTGCGATCAACACGCGCGGCACCATCGACGTGGTCTTCAACGACGAGAACTTCGTCGGGCTCGACGCGGGCTCGATCACGGACCCGCAGGCCGAGTTCAACCTCGTAGGGACCTCCGCGCGGAACGTCGCGGTGAACGGCCAGGCCACGCGCATCGACGATCGGACCTTCCGGTACTCGCTGGTCAAGATCAACCCGGCGCTCGACTACTTCCTCGAGCCGACCGACTTCGATCCCACGATCGAGGTTCAGTTCCTGGAGGGCCGCTTCAGCGACGTCCGGGGGGCGACGAACATCGCCGAGACGGAGCTCTTCACCGTCGTCTTCCCGAGCGACACGGGGGCGAAGCCGACCGCGAGCCTCGCGAGCCCCTTCAACGGGGCCGTCGTGAACAAGGGGGCGCAGAACGCCCGCCGGTACGTCGACGTGGCCTTCTCCTCGCCGGACGGGAGCCCTGTCAATCCGGCGACGATCGACGGCGACGAGATCCGCGTGACGATCGCGGGGTCCCTCTTCAACCCGGGCGGGGTCGCGAACGGCAAGTACCGCTTCCAGCGCCTCGGGCCGAACTCCTACCGCTATTTCTTCGACCCGGATCCTCTGAAGCCCCCGTCCAACTTCGCCGACGTCTTCCCGAACGGCGACGTGGTAGTGGACTTCGTCCCGAAGAACGCGGGGGGCCAGGCGGCGTGGAAGACGCAGAGCGGCCTCGAGTCGGGGCGCTCGAAGGGGACCTTCAAGGTCGACAGCGCGACTCAGGAAGGCGGCATCGCGGCGAGCAACGTCTCCGCCGGCCCGGTCACGCTCGAGGGGCCGTCGGTCGGGATCGCCGGGATCGCGTTCAAGCCCGACTTCGGGCCGAACGGCCTCGAGGCCAACCTCGTCATCACGATCGCGATCGGAGTCAACACCGCGAAGCTCAACTTCGGCGGAGGGACGGCGAACCAGACGACGCCTTCGTCGGCCCAGTCGGGGAGCGGCATCACCGCGACGCTGACGGGAGTCCTCGCGAAGTTCGACGTGCAGATCGACCTGCTCGGGCTCATCCAGGGGGCCGGCATCGCCGCCTTCAGCGTGCCGGGCAAGTTCAGCGTCGACGTGGCGGGCCTCGACGTGAACGTCCCCGACGTCGTCCGCGTCACGGGCTCCGGCATCCGCGTCAGCTACGACCCCAACTACAGCGCGGCGAAGAACGGCGGGAGGGCGCAGGAGCTGGTCGTCATCGACCAGGCGTCGATCAACTTCCCGAAGTTCGGCGTCACCGGCATCATCGACTCGTTCATGGGGACGCCGGGGCTCACGATCCGGGACAACGGCTTCAAGCTCGGGACGGCGCTCCTCCAGTTCGGCGGCACGCCGCCTCCGCCCCCGCCGGGCTTCCCGGCCGCGGCCCCGGCGCCGAAGCCCGCCGGCGGCATCAAGCTCGGGAGCCTCATCGAGTTCGATGACCTCCGCGTCGGCGTCCAGAACTTCGACGTCGTCTTCGACGGCTCGAACCCCTTCGCGAACTTCAGCGGGAACATCTTCATCGCGACGGGCGGGGCGAAGTTCCTGCCGGGGCGCCCCGTCAACGCGATCATCAGCGATCGCCTCTCGGGCGAGCCAGCCGCAGACACCGAGGCGGCGCGCGTCACGCTCGAGTTCGACTCGGGGCACGTCAAGGCGCTCCTCTTCAGCGTCGACACCTTCCGCGTGCAGCTCGGAAGCTTCCTCACGCTGAGCGGGCGCGACCTCAAGATCAACACCGGGGCGAAGGGCACCGAGGAGCTGGTCAGCTTCGCCTCGATCGCCGCCGAGGTGACGATCGGGTCTCTCGTCCTCACGGGGGAGGGGAGGAACTTCGCCTTCCTCGGGAACGGCGACTTCCTCCCGAAGCCCGGCTTCGGCGTCATCCTCACCATCGGCTCCGCGACCGGCGACGGCTTCAAGTGGCCGTCGTGGCTCCCGATCAAGATCGACTCGATCGGCATCCAGTTCCGTGACATCCAGCACGATCCGACCGACTTCATCCTGATCCTGTCGGCCAGCGTGAACGGCCTCCAGGGGGTCAGCGGGATCACCTTCTCGGGGGCGGTCGAGGGGATCAAGATCGACGTCGGCAAGCTCCTCGCCGGCGAGTTCCCGATCATCGGCATCGACTCGATCGGCGTCTCGATCGAGGGGAACCTCTTCGGCGGCGAGATCAAGGCGTCGCTGATCGGCGGCATCATCAACCTCGACGCCGGGAACCGGATCATCGACTCCTTCGACGTGACCACGCCCGTGATGAGGCGCGTCTTCTTCATCGGCGTCGAGGGAGGGTTCGAGTTCTCGGGGATCGGAGTCACGATCCGGTTTGCGCTCTCGGACCTCGGCCCCCTCGGGATCTTCATGAGCGTCTCGATCCCGGGCGGCGTCATCCTCGTGCCGCAGATCGGCCTCGCGATAAACGACTTCAGCGCGGGAGTGGACTTCTTCAAGACCCTCCCGTCGATCGAGGACCCCTTCAAGCTGCGAGGCCCCGAGTTCCAGCTCCCGACGGCGCTGACCCCCGAGCAGTGGCTGGCGGGCGTGAAGCAGCAGGTCGTGAACCAGGCGATCGCCCTCTCGAACGGGGCGGCGAACGGGTGGGCGGCGGCCTTCACCTCCCCGATGCTCATCACCGGGGGCGCGAAGGTCTTCGACATTTACACGTCCGAGGAGGTCTTCAACGGCGAGGTGATCATCCGGTTCAGCACCGACGGGAAGTTCCTCATCGTCGGGAAGCTCAACTTCGCCGCCAACAACCTCTCCGTGAGCGGACGTCTCTACGCCGATCTCTCGAAGGTCACGTCGGGGAGGGTGGTCGTCCTCTTCCTCGCGGACGTCCCGGATCAGATCCGGCTCCTCACGATCCACGGAAAGATCAAGATGGGATTCCGGGACGCGACCGGCCAGGAGGTCGCGTTCGACACGGTGATGCCGGAGAGTCCGATCCCGCTCCTGACGGCGTCGGGGCCGCGCGCGGGGGACCGCATCGGTGGGTCCACGCTGAACGGCCGCGGGTACGTCGACGTCACGTTCCCGACCTCGCCCAACGAGAACCTCGCGGCCTTCAACGGGACGCTTGACGTCTCGTCGATCACGGACCCCGACCCGGAGATCGTCGTCATCGGCCAGGGGGGGAGCCGCATCGATCGACGTCGACGTGATGCCGGCGACCGGCACGACGATCAGCGCCGCGACGCTGAAGGCGATCGCGACGCAGGGCAGCGGCGGGGCGATCAGCGTCCGCGCGAAGGGCTCGAACACCGCGACGTTGTTCACGAGCGCCGACGTCCTCCCGGACGGCCGCACGATCCGGCTCTACATGCCGCCGGCGACGGCGCTCGCCTCCGGCGACTACGAGCTGGTGATCGACGCCGACGTCGCCGGGATCGGCAACGCGGCGTCCGTCTCGGGCTTCACCGTCGGCGACGCTGCGGGACGCGTCGCCGGGCCGTTCAACGGACCGTCGATCGACGTCGGCGTGCTGAACGCCGATCAGTTCGATCCGGACGGGAACGGCGACCAGAAGTACTTCGACATCATGTTCGAGGCCACCCCCGGAAGGAACCTCGACTTCGCCTCGATCCTCGACAACCCCGGCGCGGAGTTCACGCTCACCGGCACGGCGCTCCACGGCCACGCCGTCAGCGTCCCGGGGCGCCCGATCCCGATCGCCATGGTGGCGGACGCGAACGGCGTCCTCGACGCCACCGAGGTCAGCGCGGCCGGCCAGGATCTCGACGGGAACGGGATCAAGGGTGAGGAGTCGGACCTGCTGATCCTCCTCGCGAACCAGGGGGTGAGGCGCTTCCGGTACATGCTCGGCGCCTTCGACTACGCCCCGGGCGACCTGGTGGTGACGTTCACGGCGGGCGGGTCGAACGGCGATGGGTGGTTCGAGGACGGCGGCCAGGCCGGCCTCGCGTACCAGCAGGCGTTCAGCGTGGAAGGGCCGACGGCGG
Source organism: Acidobacteriota bacterium (assembly GCA_016195325.1). Classification (NCBI taxonomy): domain Bacteria; kingdom Pseudomonadati; phylum Acidobacteriota; species Acidobacteriota bacterium. Next base: position 154,017 of record JACPZX010000016.1, on the reverse strand, counting down.
TCCTCGTGAACCCCGGGGAAGGCGGCACGATCGACGTCTCGAAGCTGAACAAGAGGAATTACGTTGACGTCGACCTCGCCGCCTTCGGGGCCGTGCCTTCGGGCTTCGACATCGACCCGGCGTCGGTGACCGACCTCGCCCCCGAGCTCAGGCTTTCGGGGCCGGGGGCGGTGGCCGTGCAGCTCGACGCCGATCAGGCGCCGGTGCACCTCGGCCCGATCTCCTCGACGACCTACCGCTTCTGGGTCTCGGGGATCTTCGCCGCCGGCAACGTCACGGCCGAGCCGATCGCCGGGAGCTGGTCGTTCACGAAGTCGCAGGCGCTCTCGCCGGTTCCGGTCCACGTCGTCGACGCGGCCTTCCTGGACGTGACGATCCCGGCGCTGGCTTCTCCCGCCGGCTTCACCATCGACGCGGCGTCCGTCACCGATCTCACGCCCGAGTTCACCGTGACCTCCGCCACGGCCGGGATCACCGTGTCGCTCACCGGGAACAGGGCGCCGACGCGAATCGGGCAGACCGACACGTACCGGTTCCGGTACACGGCGACCGGCCGCACGTTCACGAACAACGGGACGATCCTCACCCCCTTCGACGTGACCGTCACCTTCGACTCGACGGCGTGGTCGTACACGCAGGACGCGCACGCGCCGGCCCCGGTCACCCTGGGCGCCCTGACCGCCACCAACGGGCGCACCTACCTCGACGTCCAGTTCCTCCCGAGCAAGGGAGGGATGCTCGTCGCGGGGCCCACGGGAACTTTCGTCGACGGCGACGAGATCGCTCTCTGGGGGGCGAGCCTCGGGATCCCGGGCGTCTCCTCGGCCCTCGGCCCTGACGCGGCGCAAGGGAAGCTCCTCGCCCTCGGCGGCGACATGTACCGCTTCTTCTTCCAGGCCGACTTCCAGCCGGGGATCCTGAACGTCGAGATCAATGCGGGGACCTTCGCCGACGGCTCGTTCAAGAACACGCAGGCCACGAAGAGCGTCACGATCCTGGGCCCGACGGTGAACCTCGTCGGCCCGGCGGACGGCGCGACGATCGGCCTCGGCTCGCTGAACGACCGCGGCTTCATCGACGTCTCCCTCATCCTCCCCGCCGGCAAGACGCTCGACCTCGACACGGTCTACGACGTGGGCGCCAACGCCTCCGACACGTCGGGGGACGAGTTCACGCTGACGGTGCCGAACGGCAGCCGCGTCGCGCTCGTGCACACGCAGGCGCCGGTCCTCATCGACGCCGCGACGAACACCTTCCGTTACTGGGTGACGGGTGAGTACGACACGACGGCGGGCGGCGCCCTCTCCGTAACGTTTGTGGCCGGGAGCTACAGCTTCACCGACCCTGTCACGAGCGTGCAGACGTCGAACACGCTCCCGGGCCCCGCGATGGCGCACGATCCGACCACGGTCAACGTCACGTACCTCGACGTCCGCTTCACGCCGACCTCGGGCGACGTCCTCGACGAGGACTCGATCCTCGACCCGGCCGCCGAGTTCACGCTGGACGCGCAGGGGGTGGCGCCGGCGGCCTCGTTCGCGCCGCTGCGCCTGACGAACTCGAACGTCTACCGCTACTTCTTCACCGGCGCCTTCGCCGGCGGCACGATCCACGCGGCCTTCGTGACGGACGCCTTCCGCTCGACCCCGGGGGATCAGCCCGGGGTGCTCGACACCGGCGCGGGCGTCGTCTCGAGCGACGCGCACACCGAGAGGTTCGAAGTGCGCCGGCTCGCCGCCGAGCTCGCCGACCCGATTCGGGGCGCGCTCATCGACGCGACGGTGCTGGCGGAGCGAGGGTACTTCGACGTCTCCTTCGCAACGCCTGCCTATGCGTCGCGCCTCGACGTCGCCTCGGTCACCGACGCGGACCCCGAGTTCGTCGTCACCGTGACCAGCTCGACCCCGAGCGGGGCCACTTTGAAGCTCTCGACGTCGGACACCCCCGTGCTGATCGACGCCGCGACCAACACCTTCCGCTACTTCTTCTCCGGGAATTTCAAGGAGGGGCAGCTCCAGCTCGACTTCATCGACGGGAGCGTGACCTTCGAGGACAACGCCGCCAACACCTTCCCCCTCTTCGGCGATCGGAAGGTGAGCGTCCAGAACGACGCCACGGCGAACCACCTGTACTTCGACGTGACGTACGGCGGCCGCCCCGGGAGCGTGACCTTCGCGTCGGCCGCGCTGCCGTTCTCGATCCGCGGGCCTCCGAACAGCACCGTCTCGGCGACCCTCGACAGCACGACCCCGGTCGATCCGAACACCAACACGTTCCGGTACGTCGTGACCTCGGGCGCCGCCCAGGGCGACCAGCTCGTCCTCACGTTCACGGCGGGGGCGTGGCTCTACGACGCCCTGCCTTCCGTCGTCCCGGCCGCGGCGACCCTCACCATCGACGCGGCGCACTCGAACCAGCCTCGTGCCTACATCGACGTCCGCTTCCCGAAGGCGGGCGACGCCGCGATCGACGCCGGCTCGATCCTCGACACGAACCCCGAGTTCACGCTCACCGACTCGACGGGCGGGCTCCTGCTCGACCCGGTGCCGACGGCGCTGAACGACGGCGTGACCTTCCGCTACTACCTCACGCGCACCCTCGCGGCCGGGCGCGTCCAGGTCGACTTCATCGAAGGGTCGTGGACCGACGCCGACGGAAACCCCGGCGCGGCCTCGTCGCAGAGCTTCCGGGTCATCTCGAACACTCCCGTCGGGAACCCCGCGCAGCCGGGGAGCGGCGGCCAGATCTTCTTCATCGAGATGAGCGGCGGCCTCATCGTCGACTCGGGCGGGCTCCTCGACGAGCCGCTCCTCGAGCTCCGCGGCTTCGCGAAGCTCGAGATCGCGCCGGGGCCGTTCTTCAGCCTCGAGGCGTCGGGAACGCTCAGGCTCTTCCGCCTGGGCAACATCGCCTCGGGGGCGGCGAGGTTCGTCCTCGACGCGAGCGCCGGGCTCAACGCGGCGCCGAAGTTCTACGGCATCCTCGTCTTCCAGACGAACCTCGAGTTCCTGGAGACGATCGGCATCACGGCGAAGGGGGAGGCGCGGCTCGAGGTCAACCTGACCGACAAGCTCCAGACCGGATCCCTGGTGCTCGAGGGGATCCCCGGCGACACGCTCCTCGAGTTCCAGAACTTCACGAACAGCAACGGCACCATCTCGTTCGCGAGCCCGGGCGGCCTGCCGACGGGCCTCTTCAACAAGGTGGCCCTCCCCGGGGTCTGGATCGACAGGTTCGGGACGGCGGCCGCGGGCTTCACCCCCATCACGCTGAGCGCGCAGGCGAAGGTCCTCGCGACGACGAAGAAGGGGAACGACGTCGTCACGTGGCGCGTCGAGGACGGGAGCAAGCAGTTCTTCATCCAGAAGGTGTCGGACTCGAAGGGCGATCGGCTGATCATCCGCGGAGAGGAGCAGGCCTACGCCCTCCAGCCCCTCTCGTTCCTGATCCAGCTCGTCGGCGAGTTCACCATCAAGGACCCGCAGGGAGGCGCCGATCCTCTGTTCTCGATTCGGGGCGGCGTGCGGATCCGTATCTCCCGCGACGGCTTCGAGTTCTTCACCGTCGCGCAGCTCCAGCTCGGAGGGAATTCTCTCGCGAAGATCGCCCTCGCGGCGGTGAACCCGGCCTTCGCGCTCCTCAACGAGGTCTCGGTCATCGGCCTCTTCGTCATCCAGACGAAGGCGCCGGCCGGCATCGCGGGGCTGCTGCGAGTCGATCTCGCGGTGGGCGCGAACTTCTCCGACCCGACCGGCGGGGGGATTGGCGGCGTCACCTTCACCGGGACGTTCCAGCTCCTCTTCAACTTCACCGGCGACGAGTTCCACTTCGACATCCCCGCGGTCTTCCTCGGCCTCCTCGACCCGAAGACGCTGGCCCTGCCGATCTTCCACGGCGGCTCCATCGTCCTCCCCGAGTCGGCTCCCGACGCGAACGGGAACGCGAAGTTCGCCGCGGCCGTGAGGTTCAGCGTCAACGCGAACACCGCGCCGGCGGGCCTCCCGACCACGCTCTTCGTCGAGACGAACCTCGCCCCGGCGTGGGTGACCCTCTTCAACAACCGCGGCATCCTGTTCACGGGGACGCCGAAGGTCCAGGCGATCGCCCACGCGGCCGGCAACAAGATCACGCAGTGGAAGGTCTACGACGGGTCCGACCGCTACTACATCAAGTTCGTCGCCGGCGCCACGCAGGCTCTCGACACCCTCGAGATCCACGACGACAGCCCCGGCTTCTACATCCAGCTCCAGGTGGCGGGCGAGCTGAACCTCTTCGATCAGATCACCCTCGCGGGCTTCTTCCAGATCACGCTCGAAGTCAGCGGGATGGGCTTCTCCGAGCTGAGCATCGTCGGCTTCGTGACCGCCGACATCAAGTTCCTGGGGGCGGTCTCGGGATCGATCGCCTTCACCGCGCGCGTCGGCACGGACAACGGACTGTGGGGAAGCGCGGAGCTCATCCTGTCGACGAACGGCACGATCCCCGGCATCAAGCTCAGGGGCGGCTTCGTCCTCGAGGTGAACATCTCGCAGGGCGGGACGGCGCGCGACATCGACGTCTTCAACATCGATCCGGCCACCGGCCAGGTCAGCCGCACCGCCACCACCAAGACGATCCAGCCCGGGATCACCATCCTCATGGGCGGGGAGATGGAGATCGCGGGCTTCCTCACGATCCGCGGAGCCTTCTACTTCCGGTTCAACCCGTTCCAATTCGATCTGGTGGTGATCGTCGACGCCGATCTCATCCTCGGGGATTTCGGGAAGATCCACGTCTTCGCCGGGATGGAGATCAACGCGAACGGGCTCGTGGCGCGGATCGACGTCTCCGCGGGGATCGGCGCCAACTTCGGCCAGGACGTCGGCCTGAGCTTCCAGGCCACGTTCATCCTCGAGCTGAACACCACCGGGACGCCGAAGGGCGTGCCGAGCATCCCGGCCGATCCCGCCTTCCCCGGAATGGCCGGGCAGGCGTCGAAGAATGCGATGATAGATCCCGGCTTCCGGATCTCCATCACCGGGAGCGTCGATTTTCTCGGCTTCGCCTCCGCCGCGGGGAGCCTGACCCTCGCCATCCAGAACGGGAATTTCGAGCTGGCCTTCAACGTCCAGTTCACCCTCGGCCCGATCACCCTCGACGCCGTCGGCTTCGCGGGGATCTACACCGGGGCGAGCCCCGGGCTCGTCATCCGGCTCGCGGCCCACCTCGATCTCACGATCGCGTCGATCATCAAGATCGCCGCGGGGGGCGAGCTGCGGATCAACACGACGAGCATGGCCCGCGACGCGAACGGCGTCATCGTCCCCGCGCACTCCTTCCGGCTCGAGCTGGACGGCACCGTGCGCTTCCTCGAGGTCCTCAAGTTCGACGCGCACTTCGTCATCCAGGTGGGAGGGGACGGCGTCACACCGCTCGCCGTGGGATCCGGGGTCACGGCGAACCAGCTCGTCCTGAGCGAGGGGGACTGGTTCGTCTCCTTCGACGCGTCGCTCGGCTTTTTCGGCCTCGCGTCGCTCAGCGCGAGCGGGTGGTTCGACTCGGCGGGCGAGTTCGACGTGGCCCTGGACGGCGAGCTGGTCCTCGGCACCCGGAGCTTCGGCCTCGTCGGCGAGTTCAACATCCACGCCTACCTGCACAGGGGGTCGGGTGACGGGCTCCTCGCGAGCCAGCCGGCGTTCAAGCTCGATCTCTTCATCAGCGCGAGCGCCGAGGTCAGCGCGCGCCTCTTCGGCATCACCTTCGGGAGCCTCGGCCTCGAGTTCACCTTCCAGATCCTGAGCAACACCGGCGGCTCGGTCGACGTCATCGCCTCGGTGACGGTCAAGATCAAGATCCTCTTCATCCACATCCGCGTGACGGCGAGCTTCAAGATCGGCACGCTCGAGCTCCCGAGGCCGATCTATCTGGCCGGCAACCCGCTCGTCTCCCAGGCCCAGTCGTGGACGCCGGCCAACGTGAACGGCGAGCTGCACCTGAACTCGGGTCTGCGCGGCCCGCTCCGGAACATCGGCACCTCGCCCGACGAGGTCTTCATCATCGACCACGTGGCGGGGAACGCCGCGACGGGCGAGAAGATCCGCGTCACGGCGATGGGCCGCGATCAGACCTTCTCGGGGGTGAAGAGCATCATCGCGGACGGCGACTCCGGGAACGATCAGTTCATCGTGCACCCCGGCGTGCAGGTTCCCGTGCGGCTCGCCGGCGGCGGCGGCGACGACCAGCTCGTCTACCAGGGCGAGGGAGCCGGCACGGTCCTCGGCCCCGACGGCCGCGCGTACAACGCGGTCCTCGAGGGGGGCGACGGCAACGACTACATCGAGACGGGCGGGAACGCGGCGACCGCGTACATGGACGGCGGCGACGGCCGCGACTTCCTCACGCACGGCGGCAGCGGCCCCGCCAGGCTTCTGGGGGGCGCGGACGACGATCACATCGAGGGAGGCCCGGCGGCCGACACGATCGACGCGGGCTCGGGCAACGACGAGATCGACGGGCGCGGCGGGAACGACGTCATCGACGCCGGCTCGGGTGACGATCTCATCCGCTGGGCCGTCGCGCCGATCGTCCTCGGCAGCACGGTGAAGGGCGGCCCGGGGCGCGACTTCCTCGTCGTGAGCGGCACCGCGGGGAACGACAACCTCCTGATCTTCACGCCGTCGAGCCAGAACGTCCGCGTCTCCCAGCGCTCGGGGGCGAACGAGACGGGCGCCGTGCAGGCGAGCGACATCGAGGATCTGATCGTCGACGCCGGCGCCGGCGCCGACAACATCACCGTGGGCCACCTCGGCGGGTCGGGGGTGCAGCGCGCGACCATCGACACCGGCAAGCGGTACATCGACACCGGCCGCACGACGGTCGTCGCCGACGAGGACGGGACCGACGGCGTCGACAACGACGGCGACGGCCAGATCGACGAGGCCGACGAGCACACGAACGTCGTCGTCCCGGTCCTCGACGTCCTCGACGACGGGGCGGCCGACACCGTCACGCTGCAGGGCCTCGACGGCTCCTCGGGCGCGGACGAGTTCACCCTCGTGGGACGCGACCCGGTCAACGGGCGGATGAGCACGGTCGGCGTCCTGCTGCGCGACGGCGGCGGCTCGCTCGTCACCGACTTCACGATCTCGCACACCGTCCGCGCCGAAGGGGATCGCATCGTCATCGACGCGAGGGGCGGCGACGACGTCATCGACGCGGGCGGGCTGGGCGACGCCGATCCGACCGACGGCGTGCTCTTCCCCGACCTCGTCGCCATCGAGATCCGCGCCGGACCCGGCGACGACGTCCTCGTGGGCACGCCGTACAACGACCTCCTCGACAGCGGCGTCGGCAACGACACCGTGACGGGAGGCGACGGGCTCGACCAGTTCTTCGACGCGAGCCCGGCCGGGGAGATCGACACCCTCGTCGAGATCCAGGACCGGGACATCGCGCTCTTCAACGACACGTTCGTGACAGGGGTCCTCCTCAAGGACAGCGGCTCCCTCGGCTTCGCCGCCGGCGAGACGGTCCAGACGGAATCCGATCTCGCGAGCCGCATCACGAACGAGGACGATCCCGACTTCAACATCGCGAACCGGGGCGATCGCTGGGCCGCCGGGGCCATCGTCGAGGACATCAAGGGCCTCTTCGAGCGCGCGGTGATCTCGGGCGGCGCCGGGAACAACACCCTCGTCGTCAACGACTCGGACAACGTCATCCACCTGGTCGGCGCGGCCGACCGCACCGTCCAGCCGTGGCAGGGGCGCGTCACCCTCGACAACCTCGGCAACAGCTCCGCCGACGTCGAGCACTACATCGTCACGATCCCGCTGAACAACGCGGGGCGCATCGAGATCGCCGACAGCGGCGGCACCTCGGGCGTCGATCGGCTCGTCGTGAACGGCACGCCGCTCGCCGACAACATCGCGCTGAACGCGGCCGGGAGCGGCTCGTTCCGCGTCGGCACCGTCGTCGCCCGCACGATCTCGAGCACGCTGGTGAGCTACCGCGGCGTCGAGAGCGTGCTCGTGAGCACCTTCGGCGGCGACGACCAGATCCAGGTCGACGACACCGTCGTGCCGACGGTGATCACTATGGGCACGGGCGACGACAATATCTCGATCGGCACCGTCCCGCTGATCCCGGACAAGGGGAACCGCACCCTCGAGTTCCCGGACGGCGTCCCGGTGGCCGACCTCGAGAACATGACGAACGGGAACTCGGCGACGCTCTTCGTCCTCGGCGAGGCGCAGAACGACCGCTTCGAGGTGAACCACAACCGCGGCAATCTCTTCCTGCACGGCGGCTCGGGGAATGATCGCTTCCTCCTCAAGACCTTCCTCGTCCTCCGCGAGAACGCGAACGACCCCGACGAGATCACGAACCTGTCGCAGCTCTTCGGTGGCACCGGCGTGAACCGGTACGACTACCTCCAGAACGCGCCGGTCAACATCAACGGTGGCCCCGGCGTCGACACCGTCGTCGTCGTGGGCACGCCGATCGGCGACATCTTCGTCATCACCGACACGTACATCGCCGGCGCGGGCCGCATCGTGACCTTCAAGAACATCGAGGCGGTGGAGGTGGACGGCGGCGGCGGCCCGGATCAGATCTACGTCCTCGCGACAGGGAAGAACTTCGAGACGACGATCGACGGCGGATCGGGCGACGACACGATCCACATCGGGGGCGATCACCCGCCGCTGATCTTCAACCCGCCGCCCTTCACGTACGTGCCGCCGCCCGTCGAGATCGCGCTGCCGCCTGCGGCCGTGACCACGGATCAGACCCTCGATCTCACGCGGAACGCACCCTTCGTCTTCCAGGTGAGCCTGGCGCAGTTCCTGGACGCGGTGGTCCGGACGGGAGGGCAGGCGGCGGCCATCGAGGACCTGGCGGGCCGCGTCGCCGACGGGATCGGCGGCTTCCTCCAGGCGTTCCTGCCGCGGGCCCGCTACATCTCGAAGGACCTCGCGGGCGTGTCCGCCCAGATCCGCTTCGATATCTTCTTCGCCTTCCTCTTCCAGCCGACGATCGAGATCTCCGTCCAGACGCTGCGGATCCACTACCAGACCGTCCAGCTCATCCAGCGCACGCAGCTCGTGCAGCCGGCGCCGGTCGTCGTCGATCCGCCCCCCTTCGCCTTCAAGGCCGATCGAAGCCTCGACGCGTCGAAGTTCGTCGGCCGGCTGACGATCATCGGCGGCGAGGAGGCCGAGGGGAGCGGCGACAGGGTCATCTTCCACGACCAGAGCGGGCCGACCCCGAACGACGGGAAGGACAACGACCGCGACGGCCAGGTGGACGAGCCCGGCGAGCTGAACGGGTTCTTGCGCACCCGGACGATCCCGAGGCTCGTCCAGGTCGGCGAGCTCGTCCTCCCGATGAACGCCGACGGCGTCGACAACAACCACGACGGCGTGGTGGACGAGCCGACCGAGGGGATCGACGGCGTCGACAACGACGGGAACGGGATCATCGACGAGCCGAACGAGCTGAGCGCGATCCCGCTCTTCGACCAGGACAGCGACCCCAGCCGCCTCACCGATCACGTCGACAACAACGGCAACGGCCTCATCGACGAGCCCGGCGAGAACCTCCTCTTCGACACGTCGCTGAGCCTCGAGGGGCTCGGCATCCCGATCGACCCGACGATGGGCCGGAAGGCGTTCGACACGGTGAAGGTCGCCGCCGGCCTCGACGTCCGCTACCACGGGATCGAGCTCCAGCAGATCGAGGGACTCGAGCTTCGCCTCGGGGACGGCGCCGACAACTTCACCGTCGAGGACGCCCCCGCCGACCTCGCGCTGACGATCTACGCGGGCGGCGGCGACGACGTCATCAATCTGCAGGCGGCCGGCGCGCACACCGAGATCCACGGCGGCGCGGGCAACGACACGATCCACATCGGCGCCGGGGACCTGAACCGCATCCTCCCGCGCCTCGTCATCGACGGCGACGACCACCTGGTCGAGACGCAGGTGCCGTTCCTGGTGACGAACTTCAGCCCGAACGTGCTCGGCAACCTCCCCATCGTGCTCACGGAAACCGAGACGGCGGGCCTCGGGTTCACGCTGCGGCCGATCGTCGAGCCCAACCCGGCGAACCCGGCGGCGCTGCGGGTCTGGATCGTCGTGCAGGACCCGGTCACGGGGCAGATCGTCGAGGACGACGTGCAGCAGTTCGGCCTGCCGGAGTTCGCGATCCAGAAGCGCGACGGGCTCGCGAACCGGCTCTTCTTCGACCTGGACGGCCGCGAGACGGTCGACGCGACCATCACCGGCGTGCCGGTCCTCGTGGCGATCACCAACGACCAGATCGCCGACTTCCTCACGGACCCTGCCGGCCATCCGCTGCCCGCGGGATCCGAGGAGATCTACCTCGACCCGGCCGGCAACAAGGTGATCGGCGCGACGAACCCCGGCGGGGGGACGCGCCCGCGATCGTTCGTCACCGATTTCGAGCGCGGCAGCCCGCTGTACCTCGCGAACGGCATCCGCCAGCTCGGCGTGACGGCCACACCGGCCACGATCACCACGAACCGCCTGCGCGTCGTCCCGTGGAACGAGACCAGGGACGTGATCGTCACCCCGGCCGACGATCCGACGCTCGCGGGGATCGACACGCTCGTCGTCGATAGCGGAGCGGACGTGACGGCCACGGGCGCGGGGGCCGCGCTGACAGGCGTCGTCGACTCGTTCGTGATTCCGGTCGACGTCCTCTCGGGCGGCCTGCCGGTCTTCTTCAACGGCGCGACGGGGACGATCGTGAACGGCACCCTCCTGGTCACGTCGGTGGACGCCGCGGGACAGCCCCTCTCGCCGGTGGCGATGACGTACGCGGGGGGGGAGCCGGTCGTCGATCCCTTCAGCTTCCAGCCGCTCGTGTACGCGGGCGGCGAGCCAATCCTCGACCTGCTGACGAAGGCTCCGGTCCGGGATCCCTTCGGCAACCCGCTCTTCCACAAGGCGGGCGAGCCGATCCTGCACTTCAAGGGTGACCCGGCCGTCCACCTGAACGGCGACATCCGGCGCTACCTCGGCGGCGAGCTCGTCTTCGACGAGAACGGCCAGCTCGTCCCGAACCCGGTGAAGGTGAAGGGGAGCCCGACGCTCGTCTTCGACCAGCGGCCGGGGAGCGACACCATCACGCGGACCGACACGCGCAGCTTTGTCGTCGACGGTTTCGCGGCGGGCGACACGATCCGCGTGACCGGAACGGCGCTGAACGACGGCCTCTACACCATCGGCGCCATTGACCCGACCGAAAAGGTGGTCACCCTCATCGCGACCGACAACCTGAGGGACGAGACGCGGGCGGGGGCCACCGTCGAGCAGCTCTTCAAGCACACGGGCGGCCAGGCGATCATCCACGATCGGCGCGAGTCGGTCCTCGATCTGATCTCCGGCCAGGGAGCGCGCGTCGCGCCGGGCACCTCCTACGCTCCGCCCACCTTCGACTTCAAGGGAGGCGCGGCGAGGACGCGCGTCCTCGAGCTCGGTGCGCTGGCCGGCTTCTCCTACCAGCTCGCGGCGGGCGACGTCGTCGGCGTCACCCTCTTCCGCGGCGCCGACATCGAGAGCCTCGGATCGGTCACGCTCGGCGGGGCGGCCGCGACCTCGACCGCGCTCTTCTCGGTCACGCGCGCCGCGAACACGATCACGCTCGCCACCTCGATCGACCTGGCGGCCGTGGACGCGGTGAAGATCACGATCGCCACCCCGGCCGTCCACACCGCAGCGGATCCGAAGCTCTACTTCGGCGACGAGATCGTCCAGGTGGGCCAGCCCCTCACCGACGTCCAGGGGAACCTCGTCCTCGACGACACGGGCCAGGTCGTCCTCTACTCCGAGGCGACGATCGGCAAGAACTTCACCGAGGCCTTCTCCTACTTCGGCATCGGGGACAAGGACGGGATCGACAACGACCACGACGGGACGATCGACGAAGGGGACGAGAAGCTCCTCAAGGACGTCTTCACCCTCTCGAAGACGCCGCTGAACCCCTCCGCCTTCTTCACCGTCACCGTGTCGGGCCAGGCCCTCGCCCCCTCCGAGTTCACCGTGTCGGGCACCACGCTGACCCTCACGCCGGCGGCGCGTCCCACCGAGGGGGCGCAGGTCGTCGTGACGTACCGCCTGTCGCTCCGGTCGCACCGCCGCGGCGAACCGGTCTACGTCGCCGACGGCAGCGGCGGCTTCGTCATCGCGACGCACGCCGCCGGGGATCCGAAGCTCACGCTGGGGAACGAGGCGCTGGCGTACTTCGGCGGCGAGACGTCGTTCTTCACCGATGCCGATCGGCGGGTGACGACGCGGGAGTATCACCGCATCCTCGTGACGGGCGTGAACGACACGGCGCCGATCCAGGGAGGCGGGACGAAGACGATCGAGGTGAACGGCATGCCCGGGGAGATCTTCTTCCGCGGCATCGACGCCGTCTCGCTGACCACGGGCGACGGGGACGATCTGCTCACGATCGTGAGGACGCACCTCCCGAGCGAGGGGCCGCAGGCCGAGGCCTTCACCCTGGATGTCTCGACCTCGGGCGGCGACGACCGGGTCGCGGTGCGCGCGCTCGCGGCGGCCGCGTCGGTCGATCTCGGGGCCGGCGACGACGTCCTGAGCGTGGGCTCACAGGCCGGCCTCTGGGAGACCAACCCGCAGACGGGGGCGCAGGACTTCATCAACGTCCTCGGCGTGGTCGACGAGCTCGACGCGATGCTGACGGCGAGCGGCGGCGCGGGGGCCGACCAGCTCAACGTCGACGACACCGCCGACGCCACCGACAACACCGGTCGGTTGAGCGTCACGCACCTCGGCGGCCTCGGCATGTCCACGCCGGGCGGCATCGACTACTTCACCTTCGAGGATCTGAACGTCGATCTCGGATCCGGCGACGACAGCTTCCTCATCCTCGGCACGCACCACGGCACGACGAAGGTCGAGGGGCGCCCCGGGCGCGACCTGTTCAACATCCGGATGATCGAGGGGCAGACCACGATCGCGGGGGACGGCCTGGTTCCCGTTCTCAACTACGGCCCGCTGGGGACGCGCCGCGTGGACGGCCAGCCCTTCCTGAACACGCTCGCGACCGGCGGCCAGGACGACATCGTGAACGTCGGCGGCCGCGCGGGGGTCGGCGGGCTGAACTTCCTCGGCGTCGTGAACTTCATCATGGCCCCGCTGATCGTCGACGGGAGCGGCCAGAGCGACATCGACCGGCTGAACGTGGACGACAGCGGCGAGACGGTGGACGAAGTGGGGGCGCGCCGCGGCGTGCTGACCTCGACGACCCTCACCGGCCTCGGCATGACGCAGGGAATCACCTACACGAACATCGAGGCCGTGCACGTGATGCTCGGCCGGGGGAACGACGCCTTCCACATCGTCTCGACCATCCCGGGGACCACGCGCGTGAGCGGCGGGCCCGGGAACGACACCTTCACGGTGGACACGATCGCGGGCGGCACCGAGATCGAGGGGGACGACCCGGTCGTCCCGGGCACCGAGATCCACACGGTGATCGAGACCGATTACGTCGTGGCGTTCCGGATCTTTGACAGCAGGGCGGCCATCGGCGTGAAGATTGACGGCGTGGCGCAGACCTTCGGGGTCGACTACTCGTTCGTCGAGGGGACGAAGATCATCCACTTCGCGAACGAGATCCTCGGGCCGTCGAACGTCGAGATCACGTACTCGACCAACGTCGTCTTCGGCGCGGCGCGGACGGCTCTGACGGGCGTCACCTACGACGACACGTTCGTGGTCAACGTCGACGCGACCGGGGCCGAGACGCGCCGCAACGGCATGGGCGCCCTGCTGAGCATGGACGGCCAGAAGGGGAGCGACGCGACGTCGATCTTCCTCGCGGGCGCGGAAGCCGCGCCCGGGATGCCGATCTCCATCATCGACGTCCACGACTCGGGCGATCCGGCCGACGGGACCGACAAGCTCGACATCTACGGCGTCGACGACGAGATCGTCGGCGACCGGTTCCTCCTGAGGGCCGCCAGCGAGACGCCCATCTCAATCGGCGGCGTGCTCCTCCCGATGCGCCGCGCCTTCGTGGCCCTCATCCCCGAGGTGACGGTCAGCATGACGGCGACCGCGGAGCGCGTGAACTACGACTTCACGCTGAACCGCGGCCTCCAGGTTCACGGCCTCAAGGGGGACGACTCCTTCGCGCTCGACGACGTCGCGACGCTCGCGACGGTGGACGGCGGCGACGGCGACGACTCGTTCCAGGTCGGTCAGATTTTCCAGTCGGAGCGCGAGTTCCCGAAGATCCCGTTCAAGGACGATGTCTTCGACACGGTCGAGACGACGCGCGGCTTCCTGAGCAACGGCATCAGCCAGGACACGACGATCAACGGCGGACACGGGAACGACCGCTTCGTGGTCTTCCACAACCTCGCGAATCTGATCCTGAACGGCGACTCGGGGAACGACTCGTTCTCGGTGCGCGCCTTCGCCCTCAAGGGATCGCAAGCGATCGACCCGGCCCAGAAGGTCACCGACATCAACGGCGGCCTCGGCTCGGACTTCGTCGAGTACAGCGCCAACGCGCCGGTCAACATCGACGGCGGCCCCGGCTCCGACAAGGTCGTCATCATCGGGACGGAGTTCAGCGACACCTTCGTCGTCACGAAGGACGGGGTGTTCGGCGCCGGCCTCTTCGTCCAGTTCGTGGGCGTCGAGTCGCTGGACGTCGACGGGATGGAGGGGAACGACCGGTTCGTCGTCTACTCCACGAGCCAGTTCCTCAGCACGACGATCTTCGGCGGGCTGGGGAGCGACACCGTCGAGGTGGGGGGCTCGGTCGACGGCCAGGCGGTCGCCGTGAGCGCGAAGGACCTCCGCGGCCACTCGGGGCTGATCCTCCACTCGGTGGAGACCACCGACCCGGCGTTCAAGGACGCGGTCGTCGAGGGGATCTCCGCCGACGTCGCCGACAACGACGAGGCGGCCGTGGTCGTCACGCCGCTGAGCGTGCAGCGCGTCTTCGAGGGAGCCACGGGCGCCATATTCCCGGGCCGGCTCCAGGACCAGGGGGTGGTCTTCGCCGTCTACTCCGTCGTCCTGACCCGCATCCCGCAGGATCCCGATCCGGCCAAGCGAAAGGTCTTCGTCACCATCACGCCCAACGAGAACACCGCCGAGGAGCTGGCGGCGGGGGCGCGCGGGGTCCTCGTGACCGACGATCCCTCGAAGGCGCCGGTCGAGTCGCTCGTCATCACCTTCACCGAGTTCGACTACTTCGAGCCGCGCCTCATCTACGTGATCGCGGCCGCCGACAACGTCCCCGAGGGAATCCAGAAGCAGGTCGCCGAGACCTTCGCCTTCCCCGGCGGCGTCACGGGCGCGTTCGTCCTCGCGCGCACCCCCGACTCGGTCGAGAGGATCGAGATCGACGGCCAGCGGATCCGCTCCACCGAGTTCACGGTCACGGGGCGCACGATCGACCTCAACCTCCTCGCGCCGCGCGCGCCGGGAGCGGTCGTCTCGATCGAGTACCTGCTCCCGGACGGGGCGCTCAGCTTCGAGTCGGTGCGCCACAGCATCTCGGGCGACAGCGCCATCAACTACGTCGACGCGAAGATCCCGCTCATGACCTTCGAGGTCGTGGACGACGACGCCGCGGGGGTGGTCGTGCTCCCGGCCGACCCGGCCACGGGGCTCCAGGACGACGGGACGTTCGCCTTCGAGGGAGGCGCCTCGGACGCGTACCTCGTGAAGATCACGAAGCGCCCGAACCCGGGCGAGGTCGTGAAGGTGAAGTTCCTCACCGACGCCCAGGTGAGCCTCAGCTTCCACGGCGCCCCGGTGACGGAGCTCACCTTCGACGAGAACGACTGGGCCACGGATCGCCTCGTCCTCATCAACGCGGTGAACGACACGGTGGTCGAGGGGACGCAGATCTCGACGATCCGGCACACCGTCGAGTCCTCCTTCGGCGCCGCGTCGGCCTACTTCGACCTGACGGTCCAGGATCTCGACGCGAAGGTCCTCGACGACGACATCGGCTCGGTCCTCATCCGGCAGACCGCCGGCTCCACGCGCGTCTACGAGACGGTCTCCGCGTCGAACCCGCTCTTCGGCGACTTCTACACCGTCGTCCTGACGAAGCAGCCCACGCTGGCGAGCGTCGACGTCGTCATCCGGCCCGACTTCACGCAGACCGGCGGCGAGCTGAAGCAGAGCGCTCTCTTCGGCGCCATCGGCAACCCGGCGACGTTCACGGCGTTCCTCGCGCTCCAGAAGGATCCGACGCTCATCGTGCAGGTGAAGATCGACGGCCGGAAGCTCTCGCGCGGGCTCCTCTCGACCGACACGGCCGACTTCGGGACGCTGGCCGGCGGGGTCATGACCCTCTCGAAGCTGCCGAGCCAGCTCCTGTCGGTGACGATCGGCGGGCGGCTCCTCGGGAAGAGCGAGTACAGCCTCGCCGGAAGCGTCCTCACGCTGAGCCCGCTCCGCCCGCCCGCGGCGGCGGATGAGGTGAGCGTGTCGTACCTCAGGGACGCGGAGTTCCGGCTCGACGGGCAGACGCTGGTCCTCACCCCCGACCATAGCCATCCGCTCTCGGCCTTCTCGCGCGTCGAGGCCTTCTACCGGTTCGAGAACGGCGAGACGCTCACCGAGGTCGCCGACTTCGCGACCCTTCCGGGCGGCCTCCTCGAGCTCTCGCGCGATCCGACCCGCATCGAGATGGTCACGATCGACAGCCGCATCCTCGACCGCTCGGAGTACGCGCTCAGCGGGCGGACGCTGAGCTTCGCCACCGCGACGGTGCCCAACCCCGCCGCGAAGGTGTCGGTGACGTACCGGACCGGCGACGCGCGCCAGGTCATCGTCGCCCTCATGGACGCGAACGGGAACGTCGCCGCGGAGAGCGAGACCGAGCTGAGGCTCACCTTCACGTCGGCCGACTGGAACCAGCCCAAGCTCATCCGCGTGAGGGCGGTCGACGACAACACGATCGACGGCGACGAGGTGCAGGTCTTCGCCCCGGCGCCGAGGCTCCTCGACGACATCCGCGGGCCGCTCAAGGTGGTCGGCGGTGTCGATCCCGACGCGGACCGGTCGATCCCCGAGCCGAAGCTGTACCTCTTCGTGCCCGGGATCGGGACGCGAGGAGAGACCGATCCGCACGAGTTCGTCCCCGACGACAACCCGAACTTCCGCGCTGTCGAGGCCGAGCAGATCGACGTGCTGAACGTGCTCGACAACGACAGCGTGGGCGGGCGCGTGGGCGGCATGACCGACTCGCGCATCTTCGGGCTCGGGATGGGCGGCGACCGCGTCATCGCCGGCCAGAGGTTCGACGGCGGCATCACCTACACCGACATCGAGATGGTCGGGATCTTCCTCGGCCACGGCTCGGACCGGTTCGTCGTCCAGAGCACCCACGGCGGGACGACGCGCGTGAGCGGCGGCGATCAACGCCGGTTCCTCCCCGAGGCGATCGATGACCAGATCTTCGTCCGCACCATCGCGGGCCCGACCCTCATCGAGGGGGGGACGGGCGACGACGTCATCTCGGTGGGCACGAGCTTCGGCTCGACCCTCTTCGATCGGTCGATCGATCACGCGGCGTCGCCTCTGCGCGGGACGATCGACACGATCGACGGGCTGCTGCGGCTGGACGGCGGGGCCGGCATCGACACCGTCAACCTGGACGACTCTGGGGACCAGAGCTCCGACGTCGCCACGCTGACGGGCGCGACGGTCGACGGACTCGATCTCCAGGACGCCTACGCGCAGACGGTCGAGATCCGGAACGCGAGCGGCGGCCACTTCAGCCTGAAGGTCGGCGCGCACGGCCCGACGACGGGAGACCTGAGGTTCCGGATCGGGGCGCTCGATCTCGAGGCCGTGCTGCGAGGCCTGGGCCTGCCGGGGGTCACCGACGTCGTCGTGAGCCGATCGGGGAACGTCTTCACCATCGGCTTCCTCGGGGACGAGCGGATCGCGTCGCTCGACCTCGCCATCACCGGCGACGTCTCGAACCTGATCGCCGACGCCTCGGGGCTGCCGCCGGTCATCGAGGCCCTCGCCGCGAAGCGATCGCTCGTCCAGACGGTGAAGGTGAACGCCCCTTCCGGCCTCTACACCGTCACGCTCGGCGCGGGGCTGGCGACCTTCGACCTGTCGCCCGGCGATGACCCGCGGACATTCCGCGACAGGCTCATCGACGCCATCCGCAGCACCGGCCTCCTGTCGGCCGAAGGGTTCCTGCCGGGGGTGAAGGACGTCCTCGTGGACCGGGTGGGCGACACGTACCTTGTCACCTACCAGGGACTCCTCCGCGGGGCGCTCGGCGACGCCTACCGGCTGAGCGTGGCGCCGACCTCCGGGTCGAGGAAGACCGGGGCCGGCCGCGCAGAGGTCACCATCAACGCCGTCTCCGGCACCTTCACCCTCTTCGTGGACGGCGCCAACCGGACGTGGGCGCTCCCGTGGAACGCGACGGCCGGCGACGTCGCCACCGCGCTCAACGCGATCCTGGGGATCGCGAGCGTGGCGGTGGTCCGCACGGACCTCGGCGTGGCGCTGCGCGTCTACACCGTCACGAGCCTCCCCGGCGTCGTGGCGGACGCCCTCGTCGTCGACGACCGGAGCCTCGACAACCCGGTGGTCATCGCGGCGCGCCGGAGCGGCATCCACTACGCCGGCGTGGACGTCCTGAACCTCGACCTCGCCGACGGGAACGAGGTCGTCAACGTCCGCGGCACGACGGCCATCACGAACATCTACGGCCACAACGGCGACGAGCGGTACTACGTCTCGTCCCTGGCGGCGATGGACCAGACGTCGTCCCTGACGGCCGACTTCCTCGAGGGGGACCTCGACGACCTTCGCGGCGAGCTCAACATCCACGCGGGAGCCGGCAACCACCTCCTGATGGTGAGCGACGAGTCGTCGGTGACGGGGGATGCGAACGTCGTCATCACCGACAAGCCCCCCGTCCTCGGCGGCGTCCTCCCGTCGCCGTTCGTGCCGGGGGCCGAGATCCAGATCCGCGGCCTCGCCGCCGGCGCCATCAACTTCCAGGCCGCCGCGAACGGCAACTTCGGCCGGCCGCCGCTGAACGGCACGGCGAGCGGCGTCCGCATCTGGACCGGGTACGGCCGCGACGTCATCCGGATCGACGGCACGCATTTCCGGCCGGGGATGCGGACCGCGACCTTCCTCAACACCGGCCTCGGCAACGACGACGTGACGGTCGATCTCGACATCGGGCCGGCGACCGATCCGATGGAGACCGACGGCGGCGACGGATTCTTCGTCCTCGACACGCAGGGGCCGTACGACGCCTTCCTGACCTACCCCGACAGCGACACCGTCGTGGCCTCGAACTCGACGCTGCCTCTCGTCATCTTCGGCGGCCAGGGTCGCGACACGATCATCGGCGGGCAGTCCGACGACGTGATCTTCGGCGACCGCGGGCGCGTCCTGTACTTCGCGAATCCGGCGGCGACGATCGACCTCACGCTGCCCCTCTCCGCCCTCGAGGCGATGGCGGCGGCGGTTCTCGGCCACGGCGGCGCGGGCGACCGGATCGACGGCGTCGTGCGACCGATCACCTTCGCGCTGACGGTCGATCCGACCGTGGGCGGCGACGACGCCATCCGCGGCAGCGACACGGCCAACGCGGCGCTCAAGGACGAGGACCTGATCTTCGGCGGCGGGAACGACGACATCGCGGGCGATCCGACGCGCGAGACGATCCTCGCGGCCGAGGACGACGACGTGGTCTTCGGCGACTACGGCCGCGCCGTGTACACGAACGGCCTTGCGACGCGACTCGAGAGCACCGACCCCGCCCGCGGCGGCGACGACGTCATCCAGGGGAACGCCGCCAACGACGTCATCCTCGGGGGGGCCGGCAGCGACCGGATCGACGGCGATTCCGCGCGAGGCAGCCTCGACACCGGCGACGACGTCATCGTGGGCGACAACGCCCTCGTCCTCCTGTGGGATCTCAAGAGCGCGGGGGCGCCGGTCCTCCCCGCGGGCTCGAGCCTGACGACCCCCAGGATCTACTTCGTCGAGACGACGGCGCGCCTCATCGGCGGCGCGGATCGCGTCGCGGCCGGCCCGGGCGAGGACGTCGTGATCGGCGGCGCGGCGGGCGACTTCCTGGACGGCGACGCGGGCGACGACCTGATCTTCGGCGACAACGTCTCCCTCACGCGCCTGACGAGGTACAGGAACTACACGGGCGACCGCTTCCGCACGCTCACGGGGACGCTCCTGTACGACGCGAAGGGCGGGGTCCTGGTGGATTCGACGCCGCGCCTGAACCCGGCGGGGGCCCCGGTGTGGAGCGACTACGCCATCACGATCCTCGACCACTCGAGCGCCGTGCAGGCCGCCGCGCTGAACAACTTCGGCGACGACCAGATCGCGGGCGGCCCGGACGACGACGTGATCTTCGGCCAGCTCGGCAACGACGTCATCCAGGGGGACGGCGACCTGAAGGTCGAGGACAATCTGGCGGCGCGCGCTCCGGACGTCTGGGCCGGCCGCGATCCTGCAACGGGCTTCCTCATCGTGCGCCCCTCGTTCGAGGCGGCCACAGACGGAGACGACTACATCGAGGCGAACGGCGGGAACGACGTCGTCTTCGGCGGACTCGGCCAGGACGACATCCTCGGCGGATCGTCGCGCCTCTTCGGCCTCACCGATCCGTCGAGCGCGGCGAACGACCGCGCGCTCCGGCCGGACGGGACCGACCTCATCTTCGGCGGCGCCGGGACCGAGATCGCCCGGAACGACCTCGGAAACCTGTCGGCGCAAGGGCACGCGCGCGACGCCGACACGATCCTCGGCGACAACGGCGACATCTACCGCCTCGTCGGCGTGAACCGCGTCTACGGCGGCGCCTTCCTCGCCTTCCGCTACGACACCTACACCGACGCCCTGCCGGCCGCCCAGAGGCTCGAGATCATCCCGCGGGCGGCGGAGATCCTCGACTACACGCCGGGCGGCATCGACTTCAACGCCCAGGCCGCGGTCCTCGACATCGGCGCGGCCGACGAGATCCACGGCGAGTCGGGGGACGACTTCATCTACGGGACGCGCGGGAACGACGTCCTCTTCGGCGAGGGGCAGGACGACGACCTCATCGGCGGGTACGGGAACGACTGGATCTCGGGCGGCACCGGCGACGACGGCGCGATCGGCGACGACGGGCGCATCTCGACGAGCCGCAACACGCTCCTCGCCACCGGGAGCACGGACCTCTTCGCCGAGCCGATCTACGGCGTCCTCAAGGTCACGGCGGTCGATCTCCGCATCGACATCCCGGGGAACCTCCAGATCGCGATCATCAACGTCTCCGGCGAGCTGAAGAAGACGGTCAACATCGAGCCGTTCAACCTCGGGCCGGCCGGGACGGCGGAGAATCCGCTCTTCAAGCCGACGCGCGATCCGGCCCTCCTCCCCTTCGGCGGCGCCGACGACATCATCTACGGCGGCTGGGGGATGGACTCGCTCCACGGCGCGTCGGGCGACGACGCCATGTCGGGGGCCGAGGCGCTGTCGCTCTTCTACGATCGGCCGTACAACCCGGGGAACGTCCTCCGGTTCGAGCAGACGCGCCCCGAGGAGTTCGCCGCGTACGACGAGAACAACCCGCTCCGGAAGATCTTCGTCGACGCGAACGGCGTCTTCACGGGGAACTCCACCGGGACGCCGTTCCTCCTGAACTTCGATGCGAAGGAGGGGCCGATCGTCGACGCCGCCCTGAACATCCACAGCGACGGCGTGGACCGCATCTTCGGCGATCTCGGCAACGACTGGATCGTCGGCGGCACGGGCCAGGATCACCTCTTCGGCGGCTTCGGGAACGATCTCCTCAACGCCGACGACGATCACGACTCGACGGCGGGGACGGCCGATCCGCTCGCGAACAACGTTCCCGACACCCACGTGACGTACGAGGACATCGCGTACGGCGGCGCCGGGCGCGACGTCCTCATCGCCAACACCGGCGGCGACCGGCTCATCGACTGGGTCGGCGAGTTCAACAGCTACCTGGTTCCCTTCGCGCCGTTCGGGGCCTTTACGATCAGCCGATCCCTGAGCCCGCAGCTCTTCCAGTACCTCTATGACCTGTCGTCCGGGGACGGCGCCGATCCGACGCGCGCCGCCGACGCGGGCACCGATCCGGCGCGTAACGGCGAGCCTCTCGGCGAGATCGGCCTCGTCACCCAGAAGGACTCCTACTGGCAGGATCAGACCGGCGCGCCGGGCGATCCGCAGGCCGGGAACCTCCACGGGGGGAGGAAGGACGTCCTTAGGTCAGCCGCCTTCAACACCGGCAGCTTCTCGAGCTTCGCCCCCGACAGCGGCGTGTGGACCGTCGTGAACGGCGAGCTGCAGGTGGCGGCGGCCTCACTCGGCGGCGACGCGGCGAGCGTCTTCGACGTGGACGTGCAGCTCCCGAGCTACTTCGAGATGCTCGCGACGGTGCGGGTCGTCAAGCCGACGGCCGGCTGGAAGGCGAACGCCTACCTGATCTTCGACTACCAGAGCAAGACCGACTTCAAGTTCGCGGGGCTCAACGGATTCGTCAACAAGCTCCAGATGGGCCATCGGACGGCGGCGGGCTGGATCGTGGACGTTCAGAAGCCCTTCAACGTGAAGTCCGACGTGAACTACTCGCTCATGCTCGCGCTCGATCACAGCACCGCCACGCTGACCGGGGACGGGGGGAGCCAGCTCAGCTTCACCTACGCCCAGCGCATCGTCGACGGCTTCGCGTACGGCCTCAACGCCGGATTCGTCGGCGTCGGCTCCGACAACTCGCGGGGCGCCTACGACGACGTCATCGTCCAGGCGGACTCGAGGCCCGCGACGTTCGACACCACCGAGGACTTCAGCGATGGCGTCGCGAACGTCTTCAAGGGGACGCGCACCGGGAGCTGGACGATATCGGCCGGAAGATGGGGGGCCACGCCGGCCGCGGGGGCCGACCGCGCCGTCTCGCTCGTCGATCTCGGTCTGGCCCGCGGCCTCCAGACCGCGGCGGTTCTCGACCTGTCGGCGACGCTGCGTACGGCCGCCGCCGGTGGCTTCGTCTTCGACTTCTACGGCGTCGACGACTTCAAGTACCTCATCGTGGACGTCCGATCGGGCCTTCTGAAGCTGGGACACTACACCGCGGCCGCCGGGTGGAAGGTGGATGCGCAGGGGGCGGCGCCGATCGCGTCGGGGGTGGACTTCCAGCTCGGCCTGACGTTGAAGGGGACGACGGCCGTCGTGACGCTCGCCGGCTCGACCGCCTTCACCTACGCGTTCAACGGCGTGACGACCTACGGCCGGTTCGGCCTCATGACGGCGCAGGGGACCAGCTCGTTCGACACCGTGAGAATCGTGTCGGACGACCCGGCCCTCACGGGGGTGACGATCACCAGCGTGACCCAGGCCCCGGCCCCGGCCCTGACCGGGACGGCCCTCACGGCGACCGCCCTGATCGGGAGGCTCAGCCCGTCGTCGCCGATCGACTTCTATTCGACGGCGACGGCCACGCGGTGGGCGCCAATCCTGACGCTCGCCCCCCTCGACGACGCGGCGCGCGACCGGGACGACCTGCTCTAGTTCGAGGAGGGGCGATCCCCGGGAAGGGCGAATCGCGTGGTGCACTTCGTCCCCGCGGGAAGCGAGCCCCTCGGGTTCGGCAGCTCGAGGCGGACGCCGATCGTCCCGCTGGCGGGATCCACGACCGGATCGACCACCTTCACCGTCGCGGCGTAGGATCCGAGAATCGGCGCCTCCCACGACACCTTCGCCGACGACCCCACGCGGATCACCCCGAAGAGCTTGAAGGGGACGACGACCTCGATCCTCAGGGGGTCGATCTGGGCCACCTCGAGGATGGGCTTCTCCTCCACGAACTCGCCGGGGGAGTAGTGCCGCTTCACGACGACGCCGTCGATCGGGCTGACGATGGTGCGGAGCTTGAGCCGCTCCTCGGCCTCGCGGACCTCGAGCTTCAGGATCTCGAGCTCTGTCTCCAGCTCGTCCTTGTCGTGGCTCGAGAGCATCTGCTTCTTGTAGAGCGTCTTGTTGCGCTCGACCTTGCGCGCGGCGAAGGCGGCCTTGGCCCTGGCGAGGTCGATGTTCGCGCGCTCGACGTCCGACTTGAGGTAGGCGAGGGGCTGCCCCTTCGTGACGACGTCGCCGCGATCGACGCGGACCTCATCGAGGATCCCCGGCACCGCGCTGCTGATCTTCACGTCGGCGTACGGCTGGACGAGGCATTCGAACTCCTCCGCCCGCGCGGGCGCCCCCCAGGCGGCGAGGGCGGCGGCGGCGAGAAGCGATGGGACTCGGACTCTTCTGGGCATGATCGGCTCCATGGTACGGCATCTCACTGGAGGTAGGCGTTGATCCGGCGCAGATCGTCCACGGCCAGGGTCCCCGCGGCCTGCTTCAGCTTGAGACCCTGAAGGAGGTAGAGGTACCGGGCCTGCGCCAGATCCCGCTTCGCCTGGTAGAGCTCCTTCCTCGCGTCGAGGACGATGAGCCCCGTGTTGATCCCCGAGCGCCACCCCTGCTCCTTCACCGCCACGGCGGCCTCGTGAGCGAAGACCGACTTCGTGAGCGCCTGGATGCGCGTGAGGCCGCTCGCGACCCCCTGGAAGGCGGCGCGGGCCTCCCTCTCGGCGCGCCGCCGCTCCTTCTCGAGCTCCTGGTAGGCGGCGCTCTTGCGAAGCTCGGCCTGCTCGACCCTCGAGACGGCCCGGCCGCCGTCGTAGAGGGGGATCGAGAGCCTCAGCCCCGCCTGGGTGCTGGCGATCCTGTTGCCGGCTCCGTAGACCGATCCGCCGGCGTCGCTGAGGCTGTAGGAGGCGAAGAGGTCGAACCCGGGGAGGTAGAGGCCGCGCTGGCGCCGGATCTCCTGCTCGGCCGAGTCGATGTCGGCCTGCACCGCCTGGACGCGGGGGCTGCTGAACATGGCTGTCGAGACCCACGTGGCGACGTCGGCGTCCGCAGGCGGCACGAGGGGGAAGGCGTCGCTCAGGCGCTTGAGCTCGGCGGGCGCCTCGCCGGTGATCTCGGCGATCGCCTGCCGGGCCTCCTCGACGGCGTCCTGCGCGTCGATCTCGGCGGCCTCGGCGAGCGCGGCGCGCCCCTCGAGATCGTGGAGGTCGGCGACGGTGCCGAGCCCCGAGGACAGGCGCTCCCGGGCTTCGAGGAGCTGGCCGGCGATGGCCTGCCCCTCCGCGCGGGAGAAGTCCAGGCTCTCGCGCGCCGCCAGGAACTGGAAGTGCGTCTGCGAGACGCGGAAGAGGAGATCCTGCTCGGCGGCCGTGAAGAGCGCCTCGGATTTCCGGAGATCGGCCCGCGCCTGGGGCATCCGCGCGATGAGATCGCGGCGGTAGATGGGCTGGCTCAGCGAGAGGGAGTACGACGAATCGTAGAACTGGCGCGCGCCGAGGGGGAAGAGAGGGCTCGTGCTCCGCGTCGTGTCCTGGAAGTTCTTCGACCCCTCCGCGCTCGCGCTGACGGCCGGGCCGAGCGCCGCCTTCGATTCGTCGACCGCCGCGAACGAGGCCTGCCGCTCGATGCGGGCCCTCTGGAACTCGGGGTCGAACTCGATCGCCTTGATGTAGAGCTGCATCAGGTCGTCGGCGCGGCTCTCGGCGACGGCGGCGGCCGAGGCGAGGAGCAGGAGGGCCAGCGATTTCATCCAGGGATTCGGGCGGTGCATGAGCAGGTGTCCCTCTATTCGCCCCGGCCCGAGAAGGCCAGCGCGGTGTCCACGTGTTCGTCGATGCGGAGGAGATCGCGTCGGATCAGGTAGTGGTTCCTCTCGGCGGCGGCCTGGGCCCCGCGGAAGAGAGCGCGCGCCAGCCAGCTCCCCGGCGCGGCCGAGGGATCGATCCACGACGCGGGGATGACGCGGAAGGCGCGCAGCGCACGGATCCGGAGCATCTCGTCCTCGAACGAGACGAAGGCCTCGTGAGTCCCGGCGTCCGCCTGCCTCCCGCAGCGGCCGAAGAGCTGCCGGTCGATGCGCCCGGCGTCGTGCAGCTCCGTCGCGAGGACGTGCAGCCCGCCGAGCGCCTCGACGTCCGCCGTGAGCTTGATGTCGGTGCCGCGCCCCGCCATGTTCGTCGCGACGGTGATCTGGCCGAGGCGGCCGGCGCGCGAGACGATCTGGGCCTCCCGCTCGTCCTGGAGGGCGTTGAGGACGAGGCATTCCATCCCCGCCTCCGCGAGGAGCACGGCGAGGCGCTCGGAATCGGCCACGGTCCGCGTCCCGACGAGGACCGGGCGCCCGATCGCGTGCAGCTCGGCGATCCGGGCGACGACGGCGCGCCATTTCTGTTCGGCGGTCACGAAGATTCTCATCGGCAGCCCTTCGCGGCGGGACGGCTTGTTGGTCGGGATCGTCACGACGTGCAGATGGTACACGGTGGCGAGCTCGCGCCGCGCCTCGCGGGCGGTGCCGGTCATGCCCGCGAGGGCGAGGTAGCGGCGGAAGAATCGCTGGTAGCTGATCCGGCCGAGCGTCTCGTTCTGCATCGTGAGAGGGCAGTCCTCCTTCGCCTCGATGAGCTGGTGGAGCCCACCCTCCCACGATCGGCTGTGCATGATGCGCCCCGTGTACTCGTCGACGATCTCGACCTTCCCTCGCTTCACGACGTAGTGCCGGTCCTTGTGGAAGAGGAGGCGGGCGGTCAGCGCCTTCTTCACGATCTCCTCGCGCCTCAGCCGCGACGCCCAGAAGCCGCCGAGC
This sequence comes from Acidobacteriota bacterium, assembly GCA_016195325.1. Taxonomy (NCBI): domain Bacteria; kingdom Pseudomonadati; phylum Acidobacteriota; species Acidobacteriota bacterium. The sequence goes on along the minus strand of JACPZX010000016.1, from coordinate 127,278 downwards.
GCGGCCCCGATCTCGCCGAGGTGCGCCTTCCCCGCCTCCGTGAGATCGATCGTCCGGTGCGGGAAGTCGACGGTGTAGTCGTCCCCCTCTTCGAGGCGCTCGCTCACCTCGAGCGCCTGGCGGTAGACCGTCGACTCGTACGCGTTCTCCCCCTGGCCCGCGATGATGAGCGGCGTCCGCGCCTCGTCGATGAGGACGCTGTCCGCCTCGTCGACGATCCCGAAGCAGAGGCCGCGGAGCCTCACGCTCCGGAGCTTCCCGCGCCCCCCCGAGAGCCGGTCGAGCCGCGCCTGGATCTCGCCGGGCTTGCGGCCGATCTCGAGGCGGTCCCTCAGGTAGTCGAAGACGATCTCCTTGTTGGTGCAATAGGTGATGTCGCTGCGATAGGCCTGGCGCCGGTCCTCGATCCCGGCCCCCTGCACGACGCACCCCACGCTCAGCCCGAAGGCGGCGTAGACGGGCTTCATCCACTCGGAGTCCCGCTTCGCCAGGTAGTCGTTGACCGTGATGATGTGGACCGGCACCCCCGCGAGCCCCATGGCGCAGGCGGGGAGGGTGGCGGTGAGAGTCTTCCCCTCGCCGGCGTTCATCTCGGCGACCATCCCCTGCAGGAGAACGTACCCCCCGAGGATCTGGACGTCGAAGTGGCGCATCTCGAGGCGGCGCGTGGCGACCTCGCGGACGAGCGCGAAAACGCGGGCGACGCTGTCGCGCGTGAATCCGTCCGCGCGGAGCTCGGAGCGCAGATCGCGGATCCGCCACTGCACCTCCTGGTCGCCGAGCGCGGCCACGGACGCGGCGTGGCGGTTCACCTCCAGGACGATCGCCCGGAAGCGGCGGAGCCGTGGCCTGCGGAATCGCCAGAGCCGCGCGAGGACGTCGTCGGCCCACCGGTCGACCGGCCCCTCCTCGGCGGTCCGGCGCTCCGGGTAAAACCCCGCCGGGATCCGGCCGCGGAGCACGAGGCTAGACATTCAGCCGCCTCAGGACGAGCTGCCGGACCATCCGCCAGATCTGGAACGCCGCGGGGACGTAGCCGTGATCGAAGCGGACGTAGGCGCGCCCCCCGACGAAGATGGCCTCGGGGGCGTCGGTGAGCTGCAGCTCGAACTGGAAGGTCTTCTCGAAGGTCTTGCGCCCCCCTTCGTCGGAAGGATCGATCGCGATCTCGCCGCCTCCCGCGCGCCCGAGGACCGTGCTCGGCAGGCGCTCGATCGCGCCGGGGATCTCGCGGCGGACGGTGGCCGCGAGCGTCCGATCGACCCGCTGCGCGAGCCGCACCTGGACCGCGATCGTCCGGTTCCGCACGAGATCGACCTGGCTCTGCGGGACGACGACGCGGATCGTCGGCCTCTCGACGTCCAGGACGTAGCCGACCAGGTCCCCCTGCTTCAGGTAGAGGTCGGGGAGGTCCTCGGCGTCGGGGAGGATGAGGCTCCCCGACGTCGGCGCCAGGAGCTTCAGCTCGTCCGCCCTCTCCTCGGCCCGCGCGAGGTTGGCGGCCGTGTCGCGCAGCTCCTCGGCGAGGACCTTCGCGTCGACGTTGTCCTGGGTCCGCGCGGCGTCGTAGCGGCTCTGCATCTCCTCGAGCTGCGCCCTGAGGACCCTGGCGTTGGCGACGAGGAACGGATCGCTCGTCTCGACGAGGAGATCGCCGCGCGCGACGCGGTCGCCGGGCCGGCCCGCGACGCGGGTCACGAAGCCGCTGGTGCGGGCCCGCAGGAGCGCTTCGTCGGGAACCGAGACGACCCCCTCGGCCCGCGTCCAGCAGGGGAAGGGCATCACGAAGAAGGCGAGCGCGACGAGGGCGAGGAGAACGCATGTGAGCGCCACGGCCCTCCCGCGCCCCTCCCTCAGGGCGGGGTCGGTGAGGAGGAACTTCGCCCCCTTCCAGATTGGCAGGAGGATCATCCCCGCGAGCGCCCACGCGGCGAGGACGAGGCCGATCGTGAAGAACTTCGTCGCGATGACGAAGATGATCGCCGAGTAGATGACCGCGCGGTACAGGAACGACGCCACCGTGTAGAAGACGAACCAGAAGCGCTCTCCCGGGGCCGCGTAGGGGAGCGGGACGTCCTTGATCCGGAGCCCGTGCTTCTGCACGAGGTAGATGACGTAGTTCCGGCCGCGCTGGGCGAGGTTCGGGACGTCGACGAGATCCGACAGGACGTAGTAGCCGTCGTAGCGCAGAAGAGGGTTCGCGTTGAAGAGGATCGTCGAGACGCTTCCGATCAGCGCCACGTTGTAGGCGACCGACCTCAGGATCCCCGGCTCGATAGTCGCCCAGGCGAGGAGGCCGATCGCCGCGAGGAAGACCTCGACGAAGATCCCCGAGGCGGCGACCAGCGCGCGCCGATGCCGCTCGCGGAACTGCGACGACGCGGAGGCGTCGACGTACGGCACCGGGACCAGCACGAGCAGGAGGATCCCCATCTCGTGGCACTCGCCCCCCCAGTGCTTGACGGTGTAGCCGTGGCCCAGCTCGTGGAGGATCTTCACCAGCGGGTACGCGACCCACAGGATCAGGAGGTTGTCGATCGAGAGGACCCGATCGATGACGTTGCGCGTCAGCTCCGGCCAGTGCGTCGCCGCGACCGCCACGGCGGACGCGACCACCGCGAGCCAGACGAGCCCGCCGAGGGCCGAGAGGGCGGGGCGCGCGAGGGGGAGCGTCGCCTTCAGGAATCTCTCGGGATCGACCAGCGGGATCCGGATGGCCAGCGGCGTGCGCAGGTTCATCCACCAGCGGTCGCGCCGGATCTTGCGCGCGCGGCGGAGCAGCTCCTCGGTGTCGGGGGCCACTTCCGAGATGAGGAGATCGGCCGAGTGGAGCTGGCTCAGGAGCTGGATGATCTCGGACTGGGTCGGCGCGTCGTCGCCGAAGCGCTCGACCGCGTTCTCCCAGATCCGCTGGATCGTCCGCTCCCCGTCCATCATCGCGATGACGTGGTGGGCCTGCGGCGTGAACCGGTAGTGGGCTCCCTTCGCGGCGTCGAGCAGGACGAACCAGACCTCGCCGCGGTACTCGTGCCGGTCGATGCGGGCGTGGGCCCGGAGGCGCGGCTTGAGCGTCGCCACCCGGTACCAGGAGGGGCTGAAGAGGGTCTCGGTCACGGCACGGCGCTTACGGCCACCACGACCAGATCTTGAGCCGGGCCCAGTCGATGAGATCGCGGGTCCAGATCCAGATCAGGCGGCGGCGATCGATGTCGACCTTGGCGTACCCCTCCATCCCGGGGCGAAGGCGCTCGGAGGCCCCGGCCAGCGCCGCCTCGACCCGGAAGTAGCTCCGCCCTTCCTCGCTGAGGGAGACGGGGGTGATCTTCGTCACCTTGAACGGAAGCTTCTCGTCCGGGAGCGAGGTCAGGATCAGCCGCCCCTCCTGGCCCGGCTGCACGTAGGAGACATCCCACTCCCCGACCTGCAGCATCAGGCGGTACGAGTCGAGCGGCGCGATCTCGAAGAGGATCTGGCCGGCGTCGACCGGCGCCCCGAGCGACTGGCTCAGGTCGCCGCTCACGACGAGGCCCCGGAACGGCGCGACAACCCTCGTGCGCGCGAGCTGCTCGTCGAGGAGCGCCATCTGGGCCTCGGCCTGGTTGACCTTCTTGCCCAGGACCTTCATCGCCGCGAGGTCCCCCTGCGCGAGCGACCGCCGGTGCTCGAGGACGTACTGCTCCCGCTCGGTCGACCACTTCGTGCGCTCGAGGAGGAGGTCGCGATCGTCGAGGCGGCACAGGAGCGCCCCCGCTTCGACGATGTCGCCGGCGCGGGCGGCGGCCTCCTGGATGTAACCCTTGAAGGGGGAGGAGGCGACGCGGCGGATCTGCCCCTGGAGCGTCGTCTTCGCCGTCACGCGGAACGGCCCCTTCGCGAACGTGAAGAAGACGACGAGGAGGGCGAGGCCCGCCGCCGAGAGCTTGAGCGCGAAGTGGCGCGGCCCGAGGAGATCCCGGACGTGGCTCCTCAGCGACTCCCACGCCGCGACGGGCAGCGCGCGCCCTCCGCGGCGCTTCTCCTCGAGGATGGGGCCGGCGATCGCCGCGACGCCGTCGCAGACGTCCATCGTGGATCGGTCGAAGGGCCTCGCCTGCGAGCGCTCGAGGAGGAGCGCGCCGAAGAAAGCCCCTTCCGAATCGACGTAGGGGATCGTGCAGATCGCCTCCGAGCCGTGTCCCCGCGCGAGCGCCTCGTGCTCGCGCAGGATGCGCCCGCCGCCGTCGGCCGGCTCCGGGTACACGAGGGGGGCCTGCTGGTCGAGGCTCTCGGCCATCGCGGCCTCGATGCCCCGGATGAGGTTCATCTGCTTCCGGAAATCGGAGCTGTGCGACAGGGCCTGGATCCGGACGCGCTTCCCCTTGAGGATGCCGAGGCTCGCCCGATCGCAGTCGAGCCGCGTCGCCAGCTCGGTGAGGAAGGCGGTGGCGGCGGACTTGTAGTCCCGCTCCTCGAGGATCACCGCCGCCATCTCGAGCGACGTGGTCAGCCGGTGCTTGAGGTGCGCCTCGGGCCACGCCGTCTGCCTCAGGATCCAGTTCTGGAGCCAGGCGATCCCCCACTGGAGCTGCTTCATGGCGGCGAGGAGCGGCCCCTGCGCGCGCGGGGCCATCTCGAGGGCGGCCACGCCGTGGAGCCTCTGGCCGATGAGGAGAGGGAGCGCGAGGAGCTGCCGGATCGCGTCGGGGGAGTCAACGGGCCCCAGGGAGTCGTTGCGCATCACGACACCCTTGCGCTCGCGCAGCGTGCGCTCGATCACCCCCTGGAGCCCGCGCCGATCGCGAAGGTCCTTCGGCCAGGAGGCGACGGGCGCGAAGCCCCCGGCCTCGCGCCCCTCGAGGACGACGAGCCCGCCGGTGACCCCCTCGATCATGCGGGCCTGCAGATCGAGCCAGTGCGAGCAGAACTCGTCGGCGGTTACGGCCTCCGCCATGCGCCGGATGGCGGCCTGATCGAGATCCGAGACGTTGTGAGTCGTCGAGGAGTCCGTCAATTCGTGGACACCGACACGATCGGCGTGAACGCCTTCCGGAGCGGGTTCCCCTTGGGAAGATCGCGATCGATGCCGAAGACGGCCACGTAGAGCCCCGAGCCGCCGTTCGCGCACGCGCGGAGCCACTTCTTCGCCGGGAAGGCGTACGACGTCGCGGTGAGGAGGGCGCTGCCGCTGCTGATTTTCTTCTTGCCGGCGAGCATCGGATCCCACGAGACGAAGACGCGGTACCGGTCATACCCGCCGGCGAGCCAGTGGATCGTCGGCGGCGCGGGGGTCGCGCAGTCGAGGACCTGCCCCGCCGTCGGCGCCACGACGACGAAGCCGCAGCCGCCCGCGACGTCGTCCACCGTGCCGTCGCAGTCATTGTCGATCCCGTCGCAGATCTCGACCCCGGGCGAGCCCGGGACGCACGTGTCCCCGGCCACCCCCAGCGAGCAGGTGGTCGTGCCGGCCGCGGCGCAGGCGCCCACGCCGCAGGTGGTCGGGGTGGCGACGACGTCCTCGTCGATCTGCCCGTTGCAATCGTCGTCGACGCCGTTGCACGTGGCGTCGCTCGCCGCCGGCGCCCCGGGCGTGCACGTGTTCCCCTGGGTCCCCAGGGCGCACGTCGTGACGCCCATCGACGCGCACGCGCCGACGCCGCACGAGGTCATCGCCGGGGCGAAGTCCTCGTCCACCTGGCCGTTGCAGTCGTTGTCGATGCCGTCGCAGCTCGCGTCGCTTCCCGCCGGCGCGCCGGGGGTGCACGAGTTCATCCCCGCCGCGCACGTCCCCGTCGAGGCGCACGCGCCCACCCCGCAGGTGGTGGCGAAGCCGTCCACCGTCCCGTCGCAGTTGTCGTCGAGGTCGTTGCAGATCTCGGCCGACGGGCCGGCGGTGCGCGCGCAATGGAACGCCCCGCCGGTGCAGGTCTGTGTCCCCGCCGCGCAGACGCCGAGCTGTCCCGTCGAGCAGGCGCTCCCGTTGCCGGCGACGTTGTCGTCGACCGCGCCGTCGCAGTCGTCGTCGACGCCGTTGCAGATCTCGGCCGAAGGCTGTCCGGGCGAGCACGAGTTGTTCCCCGCGGCGCACATCCCCGTCGACGCGCAGGCGCCGACGCCGCACGTGGTCGGGAAGGCGTCCACCGCGCCGTCGCAGTTGTCGTCGAGGTTGTTGCAGATCTCGGCCGACGGGGCGACGTTCCGCACGCACTGGAGCGATCCGCCCGCGCAGGTCTCGGTCCCCGCCGCGCAGACGCCGAGCTGGCCCGTGGCGCACGCCGTGCCGCCCCCCGGGTTCCCCTCGTCGATGGCGCCGTTGCAGTTGTTGTCGATGCCGTCGCAGATCTCGGCCGAGGGGGCCCCCGGAACGCACGTCGTCCCCGGGACGCCGTTCGTGCAGGTGGAAGTTCCCGTCGAGGCGCACGCCCCGACGCCGCACGTCGTCGGCCCCGCCACGAAGTCCTCGTCGATCTGGCCGTCGCAGTCGTTGTCGACGTTGTCGCAGACGTCGGTGGAGGGCTGGTTGTTCTGGATGCACTTCACCATCCCCCCCTGGCACTGGGTCGTCCCCGCGGCGCAGGCGCCCATGAGCCCCGTGCCGCACCCGGCCCCCCCGCCGGGGTTTCCGTTGTCCACGGCCCCGTTGCAGTCGTTGTCGAGGCCGTCGCAGGTCTCGGGGGTCGGGTCGGTATTCCGCACGCACTGGAGCGAGCCGAGGGTGCAGGCTGTCGTCCCCGCCGCGCAGACTCCCTGCTGGCCGGTGGAGCAGGCGGCCCCCGAGCCCGGGCTCCCTTCGTCGGTGCTTCCGTTGCAGTTGTTGTCGAGGCCGTCGCAGATCTCCGCCGTCGGGGCCTTCGGCGTGCACGTGTCGGCGCCGTGGGTGCAGGTTCCCGTCGTCGCGCACGCGCCGACGCCGCACGCGGTGGGGAAGCCGTCCACCGTGCCGTCGCAGTCGTCGTCGACGTTGTTGCAGGTCTCGGCGACCGGCGTCCCCGCCGCGCAGGTGTCGTTGCCGGCGGAGCAGAAGCCGGTCGAGGCGCAGGCGCCCCGGCCGCACGACGTCGCGAATTCGTCGGTCGTCCCGTCGCAGTCGTTGTCCTGGTTGTCGCAGATCTCGGGGCCGGTCGGGACGCACAGCCCCGCGGTCGGGCAGACCGCCGCCGACACCACCTCGTAGCCGACGTCGCCGCACCGGCCGAGGCGGCAGTCGGCGCGCGCGGTGGATCCGGTCTGCGGCTTCTTGCCGAAGAGGGTCCGGATGCGGAGGCAGCTCCCACCGGGGATCGTCACCTGCGCCGGGCTCGAGGTCTTCTCGACGCTCAGCGTCGGATTCGAGAAGGTCGTGTCGCTCGCGTCCGCCGCCTCGATCACGTACCGGACGAGCGGGAACTTCGCCGAGACGTCGCTCACGCCCACTCCCGCGGCGGCCGCGAGGGTCTGGGGGGAGAGCGTGACGTTCTTGCTCGGGCGGTGCGACTGGTCGCTGTAGATCTCCACCTCGTCCCAGTGGAAGTCGACGCGGAGATCGGAGTTCGGATCGGTGATCACCACGCGCTGCGCGTTGGTGACGATGGGCGCAGGCGTCGCCTGCCACGGCACGACGTTCGTCGCGCCGCCGGCCGCGGCGTTGGCGAGGCCGTTCGAGACGTCGGCGAAGCGGAAGGCCCCGGGCGTCGTGTCGCACGGCGCGGGGTTCGTCCCCGGGTCGGTCGTGTGGCAGGGGCCGTTCGCCCCCGAGCCGTCGTTGCCGCGACTCTCTGTCGCGACGGCGGCGAAGGCGAAGTAGTCCGCATTCGGGAGCGTCCTGAGGAGGACCGCCATCGGGTAGTCCTGCTGGGCCCTCAGGCTGTAGTAGCCAGGAGTGCTCAGGTAGCGGGAATAGTAGACGTCGTAGTAGGGATTGAGGAGCCCGTCGTCGGCGAGGGGTGGGTCCGTCGCGTCGCGGACGTCGTCGCAGCAGCCGTCGACCCCCGCGCTCCCCCAGTTGTTGACGCCGAGGCAGACCGCCCCGGTCGGCACGGCGCCGCCGGGGTTCCCCGTCGCCGCCTGCGCGTCGCGCACGTCGACGACCACGAGGCCGTGATCGTTCCCGTTGAAGGTCGTCGGTGCCGATGTGCCGGTGCCGTCCGAGCCGAGCCCGCTGTTCGCGCTCCCGTTCCCGAAGCCGATCTGCCAGAAGGCCGCCGAGACGCTGGTGACGAGGAAGGGGCGGTTGGGATCGCCGAACGCGAGCGAGAAGTTGGGGTCGGGGACGGGCGCGAAGAAGGCGACGTCCGCGCACTGGCGGATCGCAAAGCCGCCGGGCTCGACGCAGTTCGCCATGGCGCACGGGATCCCCGTGACCGCGACGAGAGCCAGGAGGACGGAAGTGTGCCGCCGCCGTGTGGTGTTCATGTCAACTGCCCCCGACCGGACGTCCGCACCGCGGGCCGCGGGGCCGGACGTCGAGCCCCACCATGTTGGAACACGCGCGGAGTCCCTGTCGAGCGGTGCCGCCCGGATTCTTCGAGGCGTCAGGCGTGGGTTCGGAGGGCCGCTCCTTCGGCTGGGGGCGCTTTCGATCTTCCGAAGAATTAACGCACGATCCACCCGGAAATTCGGTACAATCTCCCCACGCCCCGCCCGGACCTGACCTCCGGCGATCCTCCCCCCTCGGAGGATGTCCGCCTCCGATCAGGTTCCCTGTCGACCTGGAGGATTCGGACGATGCGCGACCCTGCCTTCGCCTCATGGCTCCGGCGCTTCCGGAGCGCGTCCCTCCCCCTCGTCGTCGCGCTCGTCGCGGCCGCCGCCGGCGCACCGTGGACTCCTGCCCAGACCCTGCCGGACCCCGCCGCGACCGAAGGCGCTATCCAGAAGCTCATTGAGGAGCGCTCGCGCGAGGGATCGCCTCTCGCGCACGCCACCGCCGCCACCTACGACTCGCTGAATCGGATCCTCGACCTGTCGCGAACCGGTGACTCCGCCTCGATGCTCCTCCTCGAGATGAAGAGCCTCCGCGTCGCCTACGACGAGCTTCAGCGGACGCTGGCCTCGTCCCCCGCGGTCCCTCGCGGCGCGTTCGACGCCGTCGAGAAGGTCCTCGATCTCGAGCCGTCGCTCGGGACGTCGGCGGGGCGGCCGGCGGTCGTCGCCCGGGCCGTCCGCCGCATCCAGAAGGCGGCGGAGAGCGCTCTCCGGACTCTCAGCCGCGAGCCCGCCCCCCCTCGCCGCGTGATCTACAACCCCGTCCCGGAGGTGCGCCTCGATCCCGTGCCTCTCGGCGCCCCCGCCCTGATGGTCGCGACCCCCGCGCTGATCGAGGACGCCGGCGTCGGCATCAGCTCCGGAACCACGATCACGCCGGACATCTCCGCGCTCGCGACGCAGCTCGGCCACGACCCCCTCAAGATCTACCAGTACGTCAGGAACAACTTCCGCTTCGAGACCTACTTCGGGTTCCTGAAGGGGGCGCAGGCGACCCTCGAGACGAAGGGGGGAAACGACTACGACCTCGCCGTCCTGACGGGGGCTCTCCTGCAGTCGTCGGGGTTCAACGTCCGGTACGGGAGAGGGACGGCGATCATCCCGGCGCAGTCGATGATCGACTGGCTGGGCCTCGAGGATGCGGGGGCCGCCAACTCGATCCTGAACACCGCGGGGATCAGCGCCGTCCCCGTCGTCAATGGCTCGGTCATCGACAACTACCGCGTGGACCGCCTCTGGGTGGAGGTCGAGACGGCGCCGCGTCCGGGAAGCCCGCTCGCCTGGGTCCGCCTCGACCCCGCCTTCAAGAAGCACAACCTCGATCCGGGGGTCCCGGGGATCCTCGCCGCCGTCCCCTTCGACGAGACGACGTACCTCTCGGTCACCCGCACGCAGCTCACGTACGAGTTCTACCGCGATCAGGTCTCGACCTGGCTCCAGACGCACATGCCGGGGACCAGCGCGGGAGATGTCCCGTTCGGGATGAGCGTGATCCCCGACGTCGGGAGCGGCCTCCCGAGATCGCTCCCGTACCAGCTCCTCACCTTCAACACCATCTACACCTCGATCCCGTCGACGCTCATGCACAAGTCGACGATCCGGGTCCGGTATCTCGGCGCGACGCAGCTCAGCCAGCAGATCATCCTCCCCGACACCTCCCTCCAGCGAATCACCGTCTCGTACCGGGTGAACCCGTCGGAGCAGGGGATCGTGAACGGCTTCGGCGGCCTCGCGAACACGCCGCCCGGCGCCGTGCACGTCATCCCCGATCTGAAGCTGGACGGCGCCACGCTCGCCTCGGGCGGGCTGATCCCGTACCTCGCGACCGTCTCGGTCGAGATCGATTTCACAAAGCCCGGGGACGTCTTCGACGGCACCTCGACCCACACGCTGCGCGCCGGGGAGTGGTCGGCGATCGGCATCGACGCGTACCAGATCTCGGACGCTCACCTCCAGCGCCAGGCCCAGATCGTCGTCAACGCCATCGCGCTGAAGAGCTCGGGGGGGACGCCCGATCCCGACGAGCTCATCGGGGCCTTCCTTTACCTCGCGATCATGGAGTACCACCACGACGTCCGCGCGGGGGACGAGGTGCTGACGGGGCTCGCGCACTACCGCCAGGTGGTGCAGGTGAGCGAGGGGGCCGCGCTCGCGAACCAGCAGATCTTCTCCGTCGTCGGCACCCCCTTCACGACGCTCCCCGGCGGGCTGACGGTGGACGTCCCGCGGCTCAACCGGACGAACTTCGCCCTCAACAACGACAACACCCTCACCGCGCAGCTCCGGAGAATTGCGGGGTTCAACGGCTCGGCCCAGGAGCACGCCCTCTGGGAGGGGTTCCTCAACGTCCCCGGCATCTCGACGATCAAGTCTCTGCAGATCGCGAAGTCGACGGCGATCCCGGTCTTCGTCATCGACGACACCGACTCCGATCCGAACAACAACTGCTCGGTCCTCTGCCCGCAGCTCACGCTGGATTCGACGACGAAGGCGAGCATCCAGGCCGACGTCGCCTCCGGCCGCCGCGTGACGGTGCCGAAGAACCCGACGCCTCTCAACAGCTGGACCGGCGTCGGTTACATCACCGAGCTCCCCGCGACCGGCTCGGCGGGGTACATCATCTCGGGAGGGCTCGCCTCCGCGTCGAGCGAGACGTCGTCGGGGGCCGTGCCCCCCGGGGTCGCCTCGGGCGGCTCCGTCACGATCATCCTCCAGGACGGGACGGTCCTCGTCGTACCGATAGGCCTTCTGGGGAACGGGCAGGGGGCCGGGCTCACCGGCGATCCGGTCAACATCGCCAACGGGAACTTCTTCCGCGACGAGACCGACTTCTCGATCCCCGCTCTCGGCGAGCCGCTCGCCTTCCGCCGCGCGTACAACTCCCAGAGCACCTTCGCCGGCCCCCTCGGGATCGGATGGACCCACCCGTACAGCGATTTCATGGCGCCGCAGCCCGGAGGGGCCGTCATCTGGATCAACGCCCAGGGGACGGCGTACACCTTCGCGGCGGGAGGGGTCGCAGGGACGTACGTGTCGCCGCCGGGGCTCGCAGAGACGCTGACATCGAGCGGCGGAACCTACAGGCTCGAGTCGCACGAGGGGCGCGTGATGCTCTTCGACGCGGCGGGAAAGCTCACCTCCCGCGCCGACCGGAACGGGAGCACGTTCACGTTCGGGTACGACGGCTCGGGGCGCCTGGCCACGGTGACGGACCCGGCGGCGCGGGCGCTCACGCTGACGTACGGCGCCGGCAACCGGATCTTGGCGGTCTCCGACTTCACCGGCCGGTCGTGGGCGTACGGCTACGACGGCGGCGGCCGCCTCGCCCTCGTGACGAGCCCGTCCAACGGCCAGACGCCGGCGCGCGTGACGGCGTACGCCTACGACGGCGCGGGGCGGTTGATCTCGACCACCGAGCCGAACGGCGGCGTGCGGCAGGTCCGCTACTACGCGAACGGCCGCGTCGCCCAGGTGATCGATCCCCTCGGCGGCGCGATGAGCCTCGTCTACAACCCCTTCAAGTCGTCCACGGCGGTCATCGACGAGCGCGGGCGGACGGAGATCCACGAGTTCAACGCGAGCGGCAACCCCACCGCGATCACGCACGCCGACGGGAGCGTGGATCGCTGGACGTGGGCGAGCAACCTCATGCAGTCGCACACCGACCCGCTCGGGGCGACGGAGACGTTCCAGTACAACGCGGACGGGAACCTGACGCGCGGGGTGGACCCGACGCTCCGGGAGACGACGTACGAGTACGCCCCCACCTACTCGAGCGTGACGAAGGTGACGCGGCCCGTCGGCCGCCAGATGGTCTTCGCCTACGATGCCCACGGCAACGTCCAGCAGGTCACCGACCCCGGGCTCAAGGTCCGGACGCAGATCAACAACGCTCAGGGGCTTCCCTCCTCCGTCACCGATCAGCGCCTCGTGACGACGTCGCTCACCTACAACCTCGACGGCCAGCTCGCAACGCGCTCGAGGCCCCTCTCGTGGAGCGAGACCTTCGCGTACAACCCGCGCGGGACGCTCCAGTCGGCGACCGACCCGAAGGGGGATCCGAGGTCGTTCACGTACGACCTCCTGGATCGCCTCCTCACGACGACCGACAGCGCGACCAGCGTCGAGCGCCGGCTCTACGACGCCGGCGGCCAGCTCGTGCAGCTCACCAACGTGCGGGGGGGCGTCACGACGTACGCCTACGATCTTCTCGGGCGCCTCACGCGCCAGACGAACCCCGACGGGTCGACGCGGCGCTTCGACTACGACGCGGTGGGGAACCTCGTCGCCGACACGGACGAGCTCGGCCGCACGACGCGCTACGTATACGACGCGCGCAACCGGTGCGTCCGCACGACCTTTGCGGACGGCGGCGTCGCCGCGCGGGACTACGACGCGGCGGGCCGCCTGATCGCGGTGACGGACCCGCTCGGGAACACGACCCGATCCGAGCACGACGCGGCGGGGCGCCTCACCCGCTCCGTCGACGCCCTCGGCCACGACATCCTCCGCGCGTACGACGCGGCGGGCAACCTCGACACGGTGACCGATCGGCGGGGGGGGGTGACCCGCTTCAAGTACGACTCGAATCTCAAGATCATCGAGACCGACGGCCCCGCGGGGCAGCTCGAGACCTTCGACTTCGACGCCGCCGGCCACGAGACCGAGCGGACGCGATACGACATCTCCGGCGTGGGGACCGTTCCGCCCGATCCGCGAACCCTCCCCGCCGCGATCAAGCGGCGGCTGATCCGGACGTACGACGCTCTCGGCAGGGTCGACACCGAGACCGATCCGGTCGGCGGCGTCACGCAGTTCACCTACGACGCCGCGGGGAACGCGCTCAGCGTCAAGGACCCCAGGCTCAACACGTCGTCGTACCACTACACGGCGGCGGGGAACCTGGTCGACCGCGTCACGCAGCCCGATCTCGGCCAGTCGCTGATCGCGTACGACGCCGCGGGGAACCGCACGCAGGTCACGACCCCGACGGGCGGCAAGTACAAGTGGACGTACGACAGCCGGAACCGCGTCTCGACGCAGACCGATCCCCTGGGCAGCGTCACGCAGTACAGGTACGACCTCGCGGGGAACGTGACGCAGGTCCTCAACCCCGACGGGGGCTGGGTCAAGCGGTCGTACGACCCCGTGAACCGCCTCCGCCGGACGGATCGATCCGACGGATCGTTCACCGAGCGCATCTACGACCGCGCCGGCAACCTCGTCCGCGCCTCCACGGACAAGACGACGCTCGATCTCACGTACGACGCCCTGAACCGGCTGACGTCGGAGACGCTCGGCCTCAAGGGAACGAGCTTCACGAAGACGGTCCAGTACCAGTACGACTTCGAGGGGAACCTCAAGAACGTCACCGACCCGACGGCGCGCGTCCTGACGTACGGCTACGACCTCGCGGGGCATCTCACGAGCGTCGCCTCCACGACCCTGGGCAGCGTGGCCACGATCACCCCCGACGGGTACGGCCAGCGCGGGACGGTGGCGTACGGGAACGGGAGGACGGGGACTTTCCTCTTCGACAAGAACGGGCGGCCGACGAGCATCGACTGGACCTCCCCGATCGCGCAGTTCGGCTACGTGCGGGACCCCGCCGGGAGCCCGACGAGCCTGACCGAGCGCCTCGGCGGCTCGCTCGAGACGCTGAACATCACGTACGACGCCCTCAACCGCCCGGTCGTCTCGACCGCGAGCGCGTCCCCGGGGACACGCTCGGAGTCGTTCGCCTACGACCTGAACGGAAACCCGACGAACCCCGGCGCGGGGGGGGCGACGACGTTCAACGCCGCCAACCAGGCCGTCGCCCATGCGGGGACCTCCTACGCCTACGACGCGCAGGGGAACCGGAAGTCGGCGATCCCGACCTCGGGGAACACCGTCGTGACGACGCACGATCCAGAGAACCGGATCGTCTCGATCGTCTCCGGGCCGAGCCGCACCGACATCACGTACGACGGGCTCGAGCGCCCCGTGCAGATCTTGCAGGACGGCGTCACCACGCGCCTCGTCTACGCGATCCAGAACCGCCTCGCGGCCTTCGACGGGTCGGGGAGCGCGATCGCGCGATACACGATGTCCCCCCGCGTCGACGACGTCTTCGCCGTCGAGTCGGGGGCGAACGCCTACTACGCCATGACCGACGCCGTCGGCAGCGTGCGCGCCGTCACGAACGGCGCGGGGGCGGTCGTCGGCACGCGCCTCCTGAGCCTCTTCGGCCGGCAGGTGGCGACGACCGGCACACCGGACGTCATTCCCCTGGGGTTCGGCGCCCGCCCCTTCTACCTGGGCGGCGCGCTCATCGATCAGCGGGCGCGCCTGTACGATCCAGCCCTGGCGACCTTCGTCTCGAACGATCCGCTGGGGGTGCTGTCGAAGTTCCCGAACCCGTACGCCTACGCCAACAATCGCCCGGACATGTTCGTCGATCCCCTGGGGCTCTCCCCCGAGGGCCCGTCGCTCTGGAACAGGGTCTTCGGCGGCCTCAAGGCCGTCGGCGGGCTCGCGGAGGACGCGCTCGGCATCCTCGGGCTCCTCGCCCCGGAGCCGACGATGCTGACGAAGGTCGGCGGCGTGCTTCTGATAGGCCACGGCACCGATCAGCTCCAGGCCGGGCTGAGGCAGCTCTGGACGGGGGAGGCGACGCGCACGCTCACGAGCCAGGGGCTGGGGGCCGGGGCCGAGCTTCTCGGCTTCAGCGAGAACCAGTCGTACTACATCGGCGAGTTCGGCGACGCGGGGATAGGGATCGTCCTCTCGCTGGGGACGACCGCAGGATTGCAAGCCGCGACGACCGCTCCGAGAATCGGCGCCACGGGAGTCGTCGGCGAGACGGCGCTCAAGGAGCTCGGCGGAGAGTCGCAGGTCTTCTTCCAGACGAGCCAGGGGGCCCGCTACGTCGACCAGCTCGTGAACGGCGTCGCCAACGAGTCGAAGGTCGGCTACACGTCCCTCACGCAGAGCGTCACCACGCAGATCGCGAAGGACGCCGAGCTGATTCAGTCGGGAAAGGTCGACGGCGCGGTCTGGCACTTCTTCACGAGCCCGGTGACGGGCCAGGTCGGCCCTTCGGGTCCGCTGCTCCAGGCCCTGCAGAACGCCGGCATCACCGTCGTGATCCACTAGGTGCCCTATGAGTCCGACGATGAGCTACTCGACGATCCAGCCGCCGTTCACCCTGAAGTTCCGGGAGATGTCCGCGAAGGAGCTGAAGGACTACAACGCATGGTTCCACGAGGTTTTGCCGGGCCGCCTCGTCGAGCTGCGGGACGAGGTGCGACGGACGCCGGCGCTCGCATCGTGGGAGGCCGACGGCACGGCGGCGTCGATCGACGCTCTCGGCCATTGGCTCGCCACGCAGGTGCAGACCCGGAGCCGGACTCAAGGGGAGAAGGACGCGATCACAGGGGCCGCGCCATGGCTCGACGTCCCCGAGACGGAGCTGACGAATCGCTCCTTTTCGCTCGCCTTCGACGCCGGCATGTGCTTCGGTGCGGCGATTCTCCGCGCGCGCCCGAACGCGCGCTGGGAGCAGGAGCTCGGCAAGAAGAGGGACGCCGAGTACGGGCAGCCGGTGATCGTCGGGCTCGGCGCGACGACGCTCAATCCGATCCGGATCGCGATCACTCTCGCGTACGGAATCGCGAGCGGGCGCCGGGGGGGCGGACGGCTGCGCGAGGTCTACGACTACTGGGTGAAGCAGGGGAGCTGATCCGATGAACGCCTCGAAGATCGTCACCCTCGGTCTCGCGCTCTCTCTCGCCGCGGCGTCCGCGGCGGGCGCCACGACGGCGCCGCGCCTCCCGCGCCGCCTCGTCGACGACCCGCGCGCTGCCTCGCGCGAGGAGAGCGCGATCTCGGGGGACGCGCAGGCCACCTCGTCGGCGACGGGTCAGGCCATTCCCAGAGCTCTCGCGCGCCTCGGCGCGATTCAGAACGCCGGCGGCTCCTGGGGGGCGACCTTTGAGTACCCCGACACGTCGACCGTCGTGGACGCCCTCGGCCGCGCGCAGCTCCCCGGGGATCCCTTCCGCCGCGGCTTCGGCTGGCTGACGGGGCACGCGCCGGCCGACAACGACGAGCTGTCGCGGCAGCTCGTCGCGCTCGAGCGCGTGACGTCGCTCGATCTCGGCGCGCCGCTCGACACCCTCCTCGCCGCGCGCAACGTCGCCTCGACGAACACCTCCGCGCCGAACTATCCCGAAGGAGGCTGGGGTCTCGCCGCAGGGTACGAGACCGACTCGCTCACGACGTCGCTCGCTCTTCTCGCGCTCGAGGGCGGAGGGAGGAAGGCCGGCATCGCCGCGGTGAACGAGGCGCTCGCCGGCGGCACGACGCGGACGCACACGTGGACGATCGCCTCGAGCGCGACGAAGGCCCGCATCCAGATCACCGTGAGCGGCTCGACGGTGCGCCTCCGCATGAAGCAGGGGACGCCTCCCACCGGCGCCGACCCGTACTTCTCGCTTCCCTCTCCCGGCACGTACCTCATCGTCTTCCCGGACTCCGGCCTTCCCTTCACCCCGGGAACGAACTACATCACGATCGAGAGCCCCAACCCCCCCGCCTCGGCGGCGACGTATTCGTTCACCGCCTCCTACCAGACGCCGACGTTCGACACCCGCGCCTTCGCGGAGGCGCTTGAGTACCTGAGGCAGTCGAAGAACGGCGACGGCGGGTGGGGGATCCAGAGGGGATCGCCGACCAGCCTCTACACGACGGCGCACGTCCTTCTCGCCCTCCTGAGGTACCGCGACTACGATCTCGACGCGGAGCTGGCCGCGGGGATCGCGTACCTTCAAGGGCAGCAGCTTCCCGGAGGCGCCTTCGGCACGGGCGGCGTGAGCTATCTGACCGCGATCGCCGCCCTCGATCTCCTCGAATACCAGCCGTGCCCCTTCAGCGCGGCGGCCGAGAGCGCGATCACGGCCCTGCAGTCGATGCAGAACCCCGACGGCTCGTGGGCGGAGGAGCCGTACGACACCGGCCTCGCCCTCCGGGCGCTGTGGGAGTACGACAGGGACGGCGACGGCGTCCTCGCCGACGGCGATTGCTCCGGAGTCGCAGGAGATCACCTCTGCACCGTCGGCATGACCACGGGGTGCGACGACGACTGCGTGGACTACTTCAACCCGACCCAGGGGGCGGTGGTCTTCGGCCAGACCGTCAGCGGCCAGGACAAGGACACCTTCACGTGGCCGAGCCCGGTGGACGTCACCTACGTCAAGGGCGATCTGGCCAGCGTGCGCACGTACGGCGTGATCGCCGGAGGCGCCGTCTCCTACGCCACCTCGCTGAGCACCTTCGGCGACGTGCCGGCGGTGAAGAAGGGGTACTACTACCTCTTCCGCCCGGCCGGGAACTGCGGGAAGACGAGCTGGCAGTCGACCCTGGGCGCCGAGCCCGGCAGGGACACGGCGAGCCTCGGGCAGATCACGATCGCCATCACGAGCCCGACGAATGGCGCGGTGCTCACCGCGTCGCCTGCGGCCGTCACCGGGACGGTGACGGGGGCCGAGCCGATCAACGTGACGGTGAACAGCGTCGCCGCCTCGGAGAGCGCGGGGGCCTTCACCGCGTCGGTGCCGCTGGTCCGAGGCGCCAACACGCTCACGGCCGTCGGCGTCGACGCCGCCGGGTTCATGGGGACGTCGGCCGCGATCGGCCTCACGCTCGTGGACTACTCGATCGCGAAGGGGGGGGTCGTCACCGGCACGCGGATCTTCACGGCCGCCTCCTCGACGCTCGATCAAGTCGCCTTCTACACCGAGAGCCAGATGGGTGTGCCGGCGGGGGTGACGTACTCGACGACGTCGGTGAGTCGCATCTCGGCGACGCAGATGCAGATCGGGTTCCAGATCAATGTCTCCGCGAGCGCGGTGACGGGGATCTACTTCTTCCAGGTGACGTACGGCCTGCTCGACGCGGCGCTCAATCCCCTCGGCCCGCTGACGGGAAACGTCTTCGACTTCGAGATCCGGGTCACGCCTTGAGTCGAGGCGGGCTCGCGACTCCGATCCATCTCCGGACATCCCCGTCGCTGGAGGAGGAGACAATGGGTACGGCCGCGTCCGGCGGAGCCCCCCAATCGACGTCGTCGCCGACGCGAACTCGCGCCTGGATGGGGGCGCTTCTCGTCGCCGCGCTCTCCTGGCCGGCGGCGATCGCCCAGCCGGCGGTTCTCTGGGGATTTTTCGGCTCGGACGTCGACGGGAAGCTCGGGCGGGCCGTGGCGGGTGCGGGGGATCTGAACGACGACGGCCACGACGACGTCATCGTCGGCATCCCCGGAGCTCTCGGATCCAGAGGGCTTGTGATCGTCTTCTCGGGGATCGACGGCCACGTCCTCCACGCCTTCGCCGGCGAGGCGGGGGGCCTCTTCCTTGGTGCGACCGTCGCGAATGCGGGCGACGTCAACGGCGACGGCGTCAACGACATCATCGCGGGAGCTCCGTCGTACTATCCGGGCGCCTCGGCCCCGCCGGGCTACGTCCGGGTCTACTCCGGAGCCGACGGCTCCACCCTCCACACGATCGTCGGTGCGAGCGCCACCAGCCGGTTCGGATCCGTCGTGGCCGGGGTCGGCGATGTTGACGGCGACGGCAGGTCGGATTTCCTCGTCGGCGCGCCCGGCCCGGGAGGCATCTCGGGAGGTTTCGCAAGGCTCTACTCGGGAGCCGACGGCACGGTGCTCTTCACGGGATCCGGGACGGGAACCGCCAACTACGGCCAGTCGCTCTCCGGTACCGGGGACATCGATGGCGACGGCGTGCCCGACTTCATCATCGGCTCGCCAGGGTACGACGCGGGATCCAGGAGCAACGTCGGACAGATCATCGCCTATTCCGGCGCCACCCTGACGCCCTTGAAGACGATCACGGGGAAGAGGCCCGCCGCAAGCTTCGGCTGGTCGGTCGCCGGGGCGGGGGACGTCAACGGGGACGGGAGGCGCGACATCGTCGTCGGAGCGATCGGCGCCACGTTCGGCAAGAGGACGGCAGCCGGACAGGTGACGATCTTCTCCGGAAGGGACTTCAAGAAGATCGGCTCGGTGAAAGGGGCCGTCTCGAACGCGTTCCTGGGATCCTCCGTCGCGGGCGCGGGGGACGTCGACGGAGACGGCAAGGACGAGATCATCATCGGGGCCTTGGGCAGCACTTCCTTTGGTGGGGAGATCTTCGTCGTCTCCGGAGGAGCCCACGGGAAGGTCCACTTCACCTTGACCGGGGCCGCCGGCGAGAACTACGGCGACAGCGTCGCCAACGCCGGAGACGTCGACAACGACGGTCTTCCGGATCTGATCGTCGGTGCTTGGGGCGCGAGCCCGAACGCGGTCCTGCACGCCGGCCAGGCGCTGGTCTTCAAATACTGATCGGCTCGATTCCCGGGAGCGCCCTCCATCAGAGTCCTCTGGATGAGGAGGGTGACCTTCACCGGAGGATTGAGTCGGCACTCGGCAGTCCCCGTCGCGCCGGTGTCGCAAGCGGTCTCTGTGACCCACCCGTCGCTGCCGGCCGGATTCTTGAACTTGTTCAGGACGCCGGAGCACCGGATCCTCTTTCCCTGGCCGTCCTGGAGGATGAATCGGACGCCGAGCGTTCCCGGGTCGATGCTTCCGGCGATCCGGATCGATGGGCCGGCGCTCCGAAACTCGATGAGCGACCCGGAAGGGGAGGTGGCGACCCTCACTTCCCCCAGTCCGAGAGCGTCGGAAGGGAAGGTCACCCCCGTTCGGTTCGCCCTGGAGTCAGCGCAGGCCTCCATCACCGAGGTCGGCGGCGCCACCGTGACGATCCAGGGCCCCGCCAACTCATCGCAGATTGCGCCGCAGGAGTGGGCGGGAGGCGCAACGCCGGGGGCCGGCGAAGAGCGGCGGGTCTGCGCGCTCATCAGCAGAGGAAGGGTGGCGATCAAGAGGATGAGACCGCGCATCGGCTCGAGTATATCCCGAGATTTCCGATCCGGGCCCTATTCGGCCGGAGATCGCATTACTTCCTTGACTGCAAGCTATTTTCAGGGTACTGAGTGGGGCGAAAGTTCGCCATTCTTGGACTTTCTTCACCGATATCGCCTTTGGATCCGTGGGAACGCGGCGTTGAGCCGCGCGGGCCGGGGGGCCCCTCTCACTCACTCGAGCCGAGGAGCACATCGATGCGCAGCCGGAAGCCGACGAATCTCCGAGTCCGCTCTCTCATGCTGACGCTGGGAATCGTGATCCTGACCGGCGGTTTCTACATGCTGGCGGAGGATCCTCTTCCGGAGAAGACGGCCGACGAGGACATCATGTCGGCGATGGGTCGCGTGGCCCAGACGCAGGCCGACGAGCGGGACGCCGCCGCCGCGGGAGGAATTCAGGCCACGGCGCTCGCCACCGGGCAGGACGACGACAACGACGGCCCGCTCGGCGGGCAGGCCGAGACCTCGCTCGCCGTGGACCCCACCGGCATGCACATCGTGATCGGCTTCAACGACACGCGGGGTTTCTCCCTCAATCCCGCGTCGGTGTCCGGGTTCCGGTACTCGGATGACGGCGGCGTGACCTTCGTCGACGGCGGCCAGCTCCCCGTCACGACGGGGACGAGCGCCATCGGCACCACGCTCTTCCCTCAGGTCTTCGGCGATCCCGAGGTCAAGTACGTCCCCGGCGGTGGGGGCTGCCAGTTCGTCTACTTCTCGATCGTCGTCAAGAAGTTCTCCACCACCGGCACGGCGCAGACGATGGGCGTGCACCGCTCGACCGACTGCGGCCACACGTGGACGGGCCCCTTCGAGGTGACGACCGCGACCAACCCCCACGGTCTTCTCTCGGGCGTGAACGCCCGCGATGCAGCCGACAAGGAATTCGCCGACGTCGACCCGGAGACCGGCCGCGCCCTCATGAGCTGGTCCAATTTCACCTCGACGGCCTTCGCCCCCGGCGGCGTGGAGATCTCGGCGACCTTCTCGGACAACATCTTCTCGGCGACGCCGCCGACCTGGTCGGCCCGCAAGATCGTCGCCGCCGCCTCCGGCGACGGCCAGGCCTCGATTCCCCGATTCGTCGGGGGCGGGTCGTCGAACGTCTACGTCGTGTGGCGGCGCACACCGGTTGCGAACGGAAACAACGTCGGCTACGCCCGCTCGACGGACAACGGCGCCAACTGGAGCCCGGCGGTGCAGCTGACCACGAACTTCTTCACCATGGATCAGGTCCCGGGGAACGACCGCGTCAACACCTCTCCCTCCCTCGCCGTGGACAACTCGGGCGGAACTTTCCAGGGAAACGTCTACGTCGTCTACTCCAACAACTCGAACCATGACGGCGCCGACGTCGCTTTCCAGCGCAGCATCGATGGCGGGCTGGGCTTCTCCGCACCGGTGATCCTCGACAGCCGCCCCGGCGCCGACCGGGCGCAGTGGTTCCCCTGGGTCACGGTCGACACGACGACGGGCCGCGTGTACGTTCACTACTACGACCAGGGGATCGCCGCGAGCGGTGATCTCACGGAGACGACCTTCCTGTACTCCGACGACGGCGGCGTCACGTGGAGCAAGCCGATGGCCATGAGCGACCGCCCGTACCACGCGGGGTGGGGGAACGACACGGGCCAGCCGAACCTCGGGGACTACAACCAGAGCGTGGCCCAGGGGGGCCAGGTTTTCGCGACGTGGGCCGGCACCGAGCTGAAGGGGTTCCTCGACCAGCAGCCGGTCGGGAACTTCAGCACCCCCGACGTCTTCTTCAAGCGCGCCCCCGCCACGAAGATCTCGCTGAGCCTCGGCGGCGTCACCTTCACCGAGACCGGCGGGAACGGCTTCATCGACGCGGGGGAGACGGTCAGCCTGAAGATGCCGCTCCTCAACTACGTCACCAACCCGATCAGCGCCGGCAGCCTCACCCGGATCAGCGGCACGCTGTCCACCTCCACCGCGGGGGTGTCGGTCACCCAGGCGAGCTCGGACTACCCCGACCTCGCCGCGGGAGCCAGCGCGCTCGACAACACCGACTACGTCCTCCAGCTCTCCCCCTCGTTCGTGAAGGGGACGCACATCGAGCTGGCGCTGAACGTCTCGAGCGACCAGGGGACGACGACCCTGCTCTTCACGCAGTCCACCGGCACGCCCGAGACGACGACCCTCTTGAATGAAAACTTCGACGCGGCGACCGCGCCGGCGCTGCCGGCGGGATGGAGCGTCGCCCACGGCGGTGGCCTGAACACGGTTCCCTGGGTCACGAACGGCACCTTCTTCGGCACGACCTCCAACGCGGCCTTCCACCAGAACGCCCAGGACGGCAGCACGCCGACCGCCGACCCGACGCGATGGGAGCGGCTGCTCAGCCCCGTCCTGACGGTTCCGGCGGCCGCCGAGTACATGACCGTCGACATGGACGTCGCCTACGACACGGAGGACGACCCCTCCTTCAACATCCAGGCCTTCGACGGCTTCTTCCTGCGTCTCACCGACCAGACCACTGGAAGGGTCATCATCTCCGCTCTGGCCGAGGCCTGGGAGGAGGAGTTCACCACCGACGGCTTCTTGCACTATCCCAAGCACCTCCCGCGCAACAGCAGCACCCGCTACTTCGAGGACATGTCGTGCTGGGCCGGCGATTCGCAGGGCTTCAAGCACGTCCACATGAAGTTCCCCGGCGCCGGCGGCCTGGCCGGAGCCAGGGTGCAGCTCCGGTTCGAGTTCACCCAGGACAGCTCCTTCAACTGCGCGAACGTCCGCCCCGGCCATCAGTGCGGCGTCATGGTGGACAACGTCGTGGTGAAGAGCGTCGTCTCGGGCCAGGCCGACCTGAGCCTGACGAAGACCGTCTCGTCCCCGACGGTGCTGACGGGCGATCCCGTCACCTACGCGATCTCCGTGTCGAACGGAGGGCCGAGCGCGTCGGCCGGCGTCGTCGTGAGCGACAGCCTCTCCTCCTCGCTGACCTTCACCTCATGCTCCTCGACGGGGTCGGGGGTCTGCGGCGGGAGCGGGAACAGCCGCACCGCCGGCTTCGCCTCCCTCGCGTCGAGCGGGACCGAGACCGTCACGCTGGGTGCGACGGTGAACTGCAACGTCCCGGACGGGACGATCGTCTCGAACACGGCCGCCGTGGGCGCGGCGACCCCGGACAACGACCCGGCCAACAACACGGGCGCCGCGTCGTTCACCGTCGTGAACCCGCCGCCGGTGATCGCGTGCCCGTCCGACATCAGCACCGTCAACGCCCCGGGCCTCTGCTCGGCGCCCGTCAGCTTCCCGGCCCCCACGGCCACTGACAACTGCGGCGCCGCGATGGTCACGACCGACATCGCCTCCGGCTCGAGCTTCCCGGTGGGGACCACCACCGTTCACGCCACCGCGACCGACGCGGCCGGAGCGACCGCGACGTGCAGCTTCAAGGTCACGGTCGTGGACACGACGCCCCCGTCGATCACCTGCCCCGCGGACATCAGCGCCGTCAACGATCCCGGTCTCTGCTCCGCCGTCGTCACCTACCCGGCGCCCACGGCCACCGACAACTGCGGCGCCGTGACGGTGGCGACCGACGTCGCCTCCGGCTCGGTCTTCCCGGTGGGCGGCACGACCGTGCACGCGACGGCCACCGATGCCGCCGGCCGCACGTCGTCCTGCTCCTTCAATGTGACGGTCGCGGACAACGAGCCCCCGGCGGTGGCCGTGAGCCTCAGCCCGGAGCGGCTGTGGCCCCCGAACCACCAGATGGTCACCGTCGACGCGACGGTGACATCGTTCGACAACTGCGGCGCGACGACCTGCACGCTGACGTCGGTGAGCAGCAGCGAGCCCGACAACGCGACCGGGAACGGCGACGGGAACACCACGAACGACATCCAGAACGCCGCACCCGGAACGCTCGATCTCTCGTTCGATTTCCGCGCCGAGCGCGCGGGGACGGGCCAGGGCCGCCTCTACACGGCCGGCTACACCTGCGTCGACATCCACGGCAACCCGGCGACCTCCGCGAGGTCGGCCTTCGTGCCGCACGACCAGTCAGGCGTCGAGGACCCGATGAGCATCGAGATGAACCTCGTCGGTGCCGACCCGGTGCTGTCGTGGAACGCCGTGGGAGGCGCCGAGTACTACAGCGTCATCCGCGGAAACGTCGCGCAGCTCTCCGAGCAGACGAACTTCCTGAACCTCGGCGCGGTGGACTGCCTCGAGCCGCGCACGCTCCAGACCAGCCGCCTGGACACCGACACGCCGGCGCCCGGGAAGGTCTTCTTCTACCTCGTGGCGTACCACCACGGGCTGGACAGCACGTACGGGACGCCTTCGGCCTCGAAGCCCCGGGTCCCCGGCAGAAGCTGCCCGTAGAGAGTCATCGGCCTCCGGCCGTTCGGGGGGGCGGGACGAGAGTCCCGCCCCTCTTCTACCCCGCCGATGGGGGGGGCGGATGCAGCGTCCGCTCGATCTCGCCCTCGGACCTGCCGTTGACCCACGGGTACGTGGAGAGGAGCACCGGCGTCCCCTTGAGGGCCACGAGCGTGACGCGATCCTCCGCCTTCCCCGGCTCGAAGGGAACGTGGCCCTCGCAGACCGACGTGAAGCCGGCGTCGTGAAGGGCCGAGAGAAGCGAGCGCCGCGTGAGCCTCAGGCTGAAGGTGTTGTCGATCGACCTGAGCGCGCGCCCCCTGCGCACGTCGTCCGGGTCGCCGTCCTCGTGCTCCCGGACGCGCCGTCCCTGGTACGTCCGATCGCGCCACGCGACCTCGCACTCCGCCGTGAGGCTGACGAGCGTGTCGACGACGAGCACCCCGTCGCACAGGTCGTGCACCTTCTCGAGAACCGCGAAGAGGTCGGGGGCGTCCAGATGGTAGAGGAGCCCGAGCAGGTAGACGACGTCGAAGGATCCGACGCCGTCGCGCGTCACGTTCCTCACGTCCCCCTGAACGAAGCGGACGTTCGCGAGGCCGTGGCGGGCGGCGCACGCCGCCCCCTGCTCCATGCGCCCGGTGCGGGCGTCGACGGCGAGGACCTCGGCGCCGCGCAGCGACGCCTCGATCGCGTAGACCCCCTCGCCGCACCCGAGATCGAGGATGCGCAGATCTTCGAACGGGCGCCGGGCGAAATCGCGCGTGAGCTGAAGGACGCGGCGGACCTTGACCCCGTTGGCCGGGCCCGCCTGGGGGACGTCGGGGCCCCCCTGGGTTCCCTTCCTCGCGAAGATGTCGAGGGCTTCGGGGTCGAGCGAATGGACGGTCTCCTCGGTCACGTCGTTCCTCCTCGAGTGTCCCCTGACGGGCCCCGCGTGTATTCTGCTCCCGTGGACGAGTTCATCTCACGACTCTTCGCCGACCCCGCGATGCTCCGGATGGGGCACGCGCAGCGCGCCGGCGACCTCAACCTCGGCCTGGGTTGGATCTACTACGCCCTCGCGCGCGTGATCCGCCCCCGGACCGCCGTCGTCATCGGCTCCTGGCGGGGGTTCGTCCCTGCCATTCTCGGGAAGGCGCTGGCGGACAACTCCGAGGGGGGCGAGGTGGTCTTCGTCGATCCGTCGTTCGTGGACGACTTCTGGTCCGACTCGGCGCGCGTGACGGGGCACTTCGCGTCGCTCGGCGCGCCGAACGTCCGGCATGTCCGGGCGACGACGCAGGAGTTCGTCGCGACCGAAGAGTACCGGCATCTCGCCGGCGTCGGGATGGCGATGGTGGACGGCTTCCACACGGCGGAGCAGGCGCGCTTCGACTACCTCGCGATGCTCCCCAAGCTCGCACCGGAGGCGGTCACCCTCTTCCACGACAGCGTGCGCCGGTGGGAGAGCCCGATCTACGGGAAGGACCGCCCCTACGAGCACACCGTCTGCCTCCTCATGCATAGGCTGCGCGAGACGCCCGGCCTCGAGGTCCTCTCGTTCCCGTTCGACGGCGGGCTGACCCTCGTGCGCGGGCTCCCTTCGTCTCTCGAGGCGATCGAGGCTCCCTTCGAGCCGGGCGCAGTCACCCGTCCTCCCTTCGGTTCCTGATGTAGGCGAGGAAGTAGCCGTTGAGCTCGGCCGCGCTCCGCGTCCACGACCAGGGCGCGCCGGGCTCGGCGGCGATGTCGCGGTCGATGTCGAGCCCGAAGGGGGCGAGGCCGTCGATGCGCGATCGGTACTGGCGATCCTCGAGGGTCCCATGAAAGAGGTGGGCGAGGGTCTCGTCGCCGCACGCGAGGTTGCCGCGGCACGCGTCCGCCGCTGGAGCCGCCCAGTTCCGATAGCTCGCCCCGCCGCCGTAGAAATCCCATCCGACCGACCGGTGGTTCGCGATCATCTCCTCCGCGCGCCCGACGAGGGCATAGGCCGACATGAGATCGCCGCCCCCCACGACGCAGCGCTCGTAGAAACCGATCCGGCGGAGCGTCTCCGTGCGCGCCGCCCAAGCGTGCCCGTAGGCCGGCCGGGCCATGATGTCGTACCGCCCCGCGCCGCCGGGGACAGGGTCGAACCTCCGCGAGAGATCCACGCGGGCGATGTCGTCGCCGATCCGCTCGAAGAGATCGAGGAAGGAGGGCCTCGAGGGATGGGCGCTGTTCGCGCAGGCCTCCGCGGCGGATTCCCGTCCGAGGGCGATGCGCCGCGTCGCCTCCGGCCTCAGGTACGCCACCCGCCGGAAGGGCTGGACGATCCGGTAATCCCGGAGGAGCCGCCGCGTGCGCTCGTGCCAGAGCGGGTCGGCGAAGATCACGTCGCAGTCGACCCAGGCGACGTACCGGACGTGATCGGGGAGGGCGGAGAGGGCGAGCCCGAGGAGCCTCTCCTTCTGCCACATCAGGTCCCCGCCGGGAATCTGCATGAGGAGGTCGGCGTCGTCGCCGCCGAGGGCGTACGCCCCCGCCGGGCTCCACTCGACCGTCGCCAGGGGAACCTCCAGGGCGCGGCGGAACGAGCGATAGTTCTCGAGACGCGAGGACCACCCCGCCAGGTTGAAGTAGGCTGTGATCACCCAGAGATCGGAGTCGGCGGGGGGGCGCCTCAACGCGCCGTCCGCGCCACGAGGCGTCCCGACACCTCGATCCAGTCGAGGCGGGAGCACTGGCCGCTTCCTTCGCCGCCCATCAAATCGGTGACCCCGACGGCGTCCACGCGCCCCATGTCGATCTCGCCGGCTCCCGCCTCGCCCCCCGGCGTCACGGTCTCGATGTCGAGCCGCCGCCAGGAGGTCGTCGCGATCTCGATCTCGAACTCACGCCAGCCGCCCGACGCGCCATCGCCAAGGTCGCTGACCAGCCACCTGCCGCGCTCGGGCTTGAGGATCAGGCGCAGGCGGCGCGTCCCCGACTGACGCGCGCGCCAGCGCACGGCCCCCGGGGCGGACAGATCGATCACGGCGTCGCGGTGACGCAGGCTGATCGCCCAGGCGCCGGCGCACGCTCCCGACCAGAGATACCAGGGGTCGCCGGGGATCTCGTCGTGGTGGCTCTTCTTGAGCTGCGCCGCGCCGGGGCCGTGCAGGCTCAGGGCGAGATCGGGGTGGGCCAGATGCTCCTGGGTGACGGGTCTTGCGGCGGGGATCTCCCTCCATCCCGCTCGAAAGGCGAGAGGCGGGCTCACGGCGCCGCCGCCGGCCAGGGCTCGTCGATCCTGGACCAGAACTCCTCGAACTTGCCGGTAGGCCCGCGAGGGATCTCGTCGACCCGGACGATTTCGACCCGGAAAGGGTACCCGAGGGCCGCGCGCGCCGCGTCCCCCGCGCGAGCCTCCTCCCCGGCGGTCAGCGTCCGATCCGCGACGACGTTCAGCCGGATCGTGTCGAGCGCGGATTGCACGTACTGCGCCTGTCGTATGGCGTGAACCGATCGGATCTTGCCGAGCTCCACGGGCCAGTATCGACGCCCGTCCGGCGTCCTCACCAGGTTTCGCACGCGCCCGCGCACCTGCCCGATCACCGGAAGCCCGCGCCGGCACTCGCAGCGATCGCCGGCCGTGGCGTAGTCGCCGAGGTCGTACCGGATGAGCGGCGTCGCGAGGTTGTGGAGCGACGTCACCACGACGCGGCCGGTGTCGCCCGGCGCGCAGGGGGCTCCCCGGTCATCGAGGATCTCGACGACGACCGATTCGGACTGGACGTGGAGGCGGCCCCGCTCGCAGGTGAAGGCGATGTGGCCAACCTCGTTCGCCGAGTACATGTCCGAGACGCGAACGCCCCAGCGCTTCCTGAGCGCGCGCTCCGACTCGGGGTCCAGGGGCTCCGAGAGGCACCGGAGCTCCTCGAGGGCGCGCGGCCGCGACGGCGCCTCGTCGAGGCGCTCGAGGAGCGGGCCGGCGAGGCTCGGGTAGACCAGGAGGTAGTGAGGGTCGAACCTCGTGACCCACGCCGCGAGAAGGTCGACGCTGTGCCCCACGTGGATGACCGAGGCGGGGCCGGTGGGCGAGAGGCTCGCGACGGGCGGCCCCCAGCTCGGAAGATCCCGGCCGGCGGGATCGCGGTCGTCCGCGGGGCGGTAGCGGATCGCCCCCAGACGCTTGCCGACGTCGCGCCGCTGCCAGAGGTGCTCGCGGACGGTGAGGGCGTGCCACATCATGCGCGTGGCGCTGGTCGTGCGCACCTCGACCGTGATCCCGGTCGAGCCCGAGGTGATCGTCGATTCGATCGGAGTCTGGTCCGCGGGGATCTGCCGGGCGTGGATGATCCCGGCGTCCTTGCGGAGGTGGGACTTGGGAAGGATCGGGACGCGGCGCCAGATCTCCCAGAAATCGTCGGGGCGCCGATCCGCTTCCGCGAGGAAATCGCCGATCCAGCCGGCGCGCCGGTAGTAGCGCGACTGGCGCTCGGCCCAGGGGAGGAGGTGCCTCAGCTGGAGGCGCTGTCCGAGGAGGACATCCTCGGCCGGGAGCCGCTCGGTCTCGGACATACCGTCGAGGAGGCCGGACCAGCCGGCGTCTCCCGAGACGAAGGGTGGCCACGCGAACCGGGTCGGGTCAACCCGCGCGCGCATGGCCCACGGCGTCCCTCGGGGACCGACGGCTCAGAAGCGGAAGAAGCCGTCGACGAGGTACAGCCTCGTGTCGCTCCCGTCGGCGTAGTACTTGGCCCACTCGAGGCGGCCGCCGAACCGCTTGCCGAACTCGCGCTCGAACCCGAACCCGTAGTGGCCGTTCGTGGAGCTGTTCGACGTCTCCTTCCTCACCCTGGAAGGCTGCAGGTTGGGAATCGAGACGTCCGACGTGCTCTTCGCCGTCCAGTGGAGCCCGCCGAATCTCGCGAAGACGGACCACTTGTCGTGGAGGGGGAGGAATCCGATCACGGCGACGCCGTAGCCGCTCTTCTTCACCTCGTGGCTGCCGGAAACTCCCTCCGGTCCGTCCACGAGCCCGCGCACGTGCGAGGCCCCCTTGCCGAGGTCGGCGTACTCGGCCTCGACGGCGAGCTGCGGGATGAACTTGTACCCGTAGTAGGCCCTCCACCCGAAACCCCGGGTGTCGAAGTTGGTGCCGGAGAGGTGCGAGCTCGGGTTGGTCAGCGTGAGACCGCGCTCCGTCAGCGCGTCGGCGACGTAGTCGTTCCCTGTCTGGCTGTCGCTCCGGAGGAGCGCCTCGCCGATGGCACCGCCGACGTAGGAGCCGGCGTGCGCGTCCACGACGGCGAGAGACCCCGCGCCGAGCGCGGTCATCATCGATGCCGATAGGAGCTTCCTCTGCGACCTCTTTTTCATTGGTTTCTCCGGGGAATGGTGGGCGCTGTGGCGAGCGCGCGGGCGAACAACGGGCGGATCCTTCCCCGCCCTCGTCCCGAAGTCAAGGCGCGAGGGGTGTGGCGCCGCGCTTCCCCAGAGCGAGCAGGTAGAACGGTTTCCTGACGAGATCGTCGGCCGCATCGAGCGGCCTGCACCCCGGGTCGGCCGCGTCGGTCTTCCACTCAGGCGACATCAGGAGAGTGAAGTCGCCGGGCGGGAAGAACTCGACGATTCCCTGGAGCGATCCGCCGAACGATTCGAGCTGGCCGCCGGTGTGCACCTCGATGACGCAGTCGGGCCGGCGTGCAAGGGTCTCGACGGCGCCCCTGAGCGCGAGGTATTCGAACC
This sequence comes from Acidobacteriota bacterium, assembly GCA_016195325.1. Lineage (NCBI taxonomy): Bacteria > Pseudomonadati > Acidobacteriota > Acidobacteriota bacterium. The sequence goes on along the minus strand of JACPZX010000016.1, from coordinate 96,828 downwards.
CCTCGATGTCCATGAAGAGAACGTCCGGAGCGCCGTGCCGCCGGCTCAACTCGTCCACCGTCACGGCCTCCACTTCGAGCCTCCCCCATCCGCGCCCTCCCGCTTCGACGGCGCCGTTGAAGCTGGGATTGAAGTGGAGGATCCCGGGGCGGTCTCCCACCGCCGCCTGCAGGATCGTGATCTGCGGGGCGTCGTTGAGATCGCGATTGACACGCGCCACCGACGCGTTGAACGGCATCGCCTCCACCGCGACGATGCGTCCCGAGCGCCCGGCCCCCCGCGCGAGGATGAGCGCCATCACTCCCTGGTGGGCGCCCAGGTTGAAGACGACGGCCCCCTCCCGCAGCCCGTGTTCGTGGAGGGCCTCGATGACGGGGGGGACGGGCCACTCCATGTCGTACCAGTCGCGGCCCATCTCGTCGGCGATGAGGATTCTCAGCGGGAAGCCGGCGTATCGGTGCTCGACGACGCGCCGCGGATACGTGGCGGCGAGCCATCTCAGTCGGATCCCCCTCAGCCATGTCCAGAGGAAGGAGGGGAGCGCAGCGCGGGCGACGCCTCTGACCGAGAAACCGCCTGCGCCCGGTTCGGTCATGCCTCAGGAGAGGACGTGGATCTCCACGCGCCGGTTCTGGGCGCGCCCCTCGCGGGTGCCGTTGTCGGCGACCGGCTTGGACTTGCCGAAGGAGATCACCGACATCTTGTGGAGCGGGATACCCTGGGTCGAGTTCAGGTACTGGCGCACCGCGTCGGCGCGGCGCTGCCCGAGGAGGAGGTTGTACTCGTCGCTCCCCGTGCCGTCGGTGTGCCCCTGGACCTCGAGGTAGACGTTGGCGTTGTCGGCCTTCAGCTTCGCGGCGAGATCGTCGAGCGTCTTCTTCGCCCCGTCGCTCAGCTCGTACTTGCTGGTCGCGAACTGGCCGGCCACCTCGGAGATGACGACCGTGTAGAGGAGCTTTCCCTTCGCGAGATCGTACGCCTGATCCGCGCGCGCCCCCGCCTTCTCGGCCTTCGAGTCGGCCGTCGCGCCGATACGCTTCGCGTCGCCGGCCTCCTCCTTCACTCCCTCCAGGCGCTGGCCGGTCTCCTCGATGCGCTTCTGGTTGGCCTCGACCTGGGACTCGATGCCGGAGATCTTGGTGTCCTGGGTCCCGAGCCCCTCGCGGAGGGACTTCTTGGTCGCGCAGCCGCCGAGCATCAGGACGGCCGCGGTCGTCACGAGCACGTACGCAAGCTTCTGACCGGACGTCGATCGGTTCATGAGTCTCCCTCGCTCGCCGCGATGCGGGGCCAAGGACGCGCGGGAGTGCTTGTTGGTCCTTTGGCAGGTTCAATTCCCAAGAGCGCCCGAAAGATAGCACGCTCAGGGACTGGTGGTGTACCCCTTCCGCGTCATGACGCGGTGGCGCTTGTCCCGGGTCGTGACGTCGATGCGGTGGAATCCGGGGACGTCCCCCGAAGGGCCCGGGGCGTAGCCGACGACGTATTGGCCCCTGAGCCGCCGGTCGAGGAGGTCCACCGCCGCCTGGATCTCCTTCGGGCTGAAGACCGTCACCATCTCCCCGCCCGTCCCGGAGGTGAACTCCGCCAGCGTCTCGAAGAGCGGTCGGTCCTTCCCTTCGCCGCGCGGATCGGGGCGGAGGTCGAGGGGCTGGTCGGCCAGACCGATGGCGAAGATCGGGACCGGCGCGCGCCGGGCCATCTCGATCGCCTCGGCGTTCGAGATGGTCGAGGCGTTGTCCACGCCGTCGGTCAGGATGATCAGCGCCTTCCTCCCGGCCTCGGTCGCCGACAGAAGAAATGGGGCCTCTGCGAGAGCGTCATGGAGCGCCGTGCGGCCGTAGGCGTCGATGCCGTCGAGCGTGCGCGAGAGGGCCTCGCGGTCGCTGGTGAAGCCGAGCTTCACGACCACCTGGCCGTCGGCGAAGATGAGAAGGGCGATCTCGTCGTGAGGGAGGAGGGAGGCGGCGAAGAGCCGGATCGCCTCCTTGGCCCGCGAGAGCTTCCCCAGGATCTCCATCGATCCGGAGACGTCGAGAAGGAAGGCGACCCTCACCGCCTGGTCGGCCGACGACCCGAAGACCGAGATCTTTCTGAACACGTCGTCCTCGCGGACGTGGAAATCGCGCGGCGAGAGCCCCTGGACCGGCTCCCCCTTCGAGTCGAGGACCGTGACGTGAAGGACGACGAGGCTGACGTCGACCGTCTCGACGTACCCGTTGGGCGGCGGATCCTCCGCGCGGACGCCGGCGACGGCGAAGAGGCTCAGGACAGCGGCGACGATCGGAAGGATCGGGAATCTCGGGCGCAACGGTACTCCGGGGCGGGGCCAACGCGCCCGTTCAATCTTGTCGATGAGGGCGCCGGATGCAAGCGCGGCGTGGCCGACCGGTGCGACCCCGCCGCGCGAGCTTCCGCCGTCCTGCCGTCACGCCGTCCCCCCCGGCGCGACGTTCTGGTTCATCCGGAAGAAGTTCTTCGGGTCGTAGTTCGCCTTGACCCGGGCGAGCCGGTCGTAGTTCGGGCCGTACGCTCCGCCGCGGACGCGGGCGGCCTCGTCCTCGGGCATGAAGTTCACGTAGACCCCGCCCGTCGCGAACGGCGCGGCCGCGTCGTAGAGCTTCCGGGCCCACGCGACGCACGCGGCGTCGTCGGCTGCGGCGCTCCAGCGCGTGTGCACGTTGACCACGAACTCGACATTCCGGTGCGGGTACGCGGTCGCGTCGACGGGAACCCGGTTGATGGCCCCGCCGAGGCTCGCGACGAAGATCTCGCACTCCGGGGAAGGAAGGGTTCGGACGGCCTGGAGCAGCGCCTCGATGAGGCCGTCCGAGAGATCGACGGCGTCGTGCGACTTCCAGTAGTTCCTCGCGCCGGGCGTGAGCATGGGATCGAACGCCGTCTGCCACGCCGCGTACGGGGCGGGGCCGACCACGTCCGCGATCGGTTTCCCGAGCGCCTTGAAGGGGGCCACCGCCTTCTCACCGGCCGCGCGGTCGCCGGCATGACAGAGGGCGAGGACGAGGACCTCGGTCCCGTGAACGCCCGGCGGGAGGAAAGGGAGGGGCGGCGCCTTCCGCATCACGGCCCAGCACGTCAGCTCGTCCGGCGCCTTCGCGACGAGGCGGCGGTACTCGCCGAGGACCGCCTTCGCGCTCGCGAACGGGTGGACGATCAGCCCCGCGATCACCTCCGGGCCCACGGGGTGGAGAGTGAACTCGAAGGACGTCACGACGCCGAAGTTGCCGCCGCCGCCGCGGATCGCCCAGAAGAGATCCGGGTGATCGGTCGCGCTCGCGCGCACGAGCTTCGCCTCGGCCGTCACGACGTCGGCGGAGAGCAGGTTGTCGACCGTCAGCCCGTGCTTCCGGCTGAGCCAGCCAAAGCCGCCGCCGAGGGTCAGCCCGGCGATCCCGGTCGTCGAGTTGATCCCGAGGGGCGTCGCAAGGCCGAAGGCCTGCGTCTCCCTGTCGAAATCGGAGAGCTTCGCGCCGGGCTCGACGCGCGCGGTGCGCGCCTGCGGGTCGACCCTGACCGAGATCATCCGCGAGAGATCGAGCATCACCCCTCCGTCGCACACGGCGTTCCCGGCGATGTTGTGCCCGCCCCCCCGAACCGACAGGAGCAGCCCGGCCCTCGCCGCGAGGCGGACGGTCGAGATGACGTCGGCCGCCCCGGCCGCCCGCACGACGAGCGCGGGGCGGCGGTCGATCATCGCGTTCCAGATCGCCCGCGCGTCGTCGTACCCCGCCTCGCCGGGAAGACACATGGGTCCCCGCAGCTCGCCGCGGAGCGCATCGAGCGTTTCGGATGAGAGAGATGCGCCCTTGCCGTCGATCGTCCTGACTGCGATGCCCGCCATGGTCAGCCTCCTGGTCCATGCGCCCGAGGGCGCCTCGTCGAAGACCGACACTATGGCAGACGGCGGTCATGGACGCATGGCCGGCGGTCCTCGTTCCCATCGGCCCGGCGACCCTACAATATCCCCACCCCCTCGTCCGTCTACACTCCTGGATGACGGACGCGGCGAGCCTGGAGCGGATGCCACTCGAACGGGACCAGCGGACCTCCGATGCGGTCGAGCGGGAGCAATCCCGGCTGCGTCGCTTCATCCGACGGCGCGTGGCCGACCCCCGCGACGTGGAGGACATCCTGCAGGACGTCTTCCACGAGCTGGTCGAGGCGAACCGCCTGCTGATGCCGATCGAGCACCTCACCGGCTGGCTCTTCCGCGTGGCGCGGAACCGCATCACCGACCTCTGGCGCAGGCCGATGCAGGAGAGCCTCGGCGACATCGAGGAGCTGCTTCCTTCTCCCGACGCCGGCCCCGACGCTCTCTACGCGCGCGGCGTGCTCCTCGCCGAGATCGAGGCGGCGCTCGACGAGCTGCCGGACGAGCAGCGCGAGGCGTTCGTCGCGCATGAGCTTCAAGGGCTCAGCTTCAAGGAGATGGCCGCCGAGACCGGCGTGAGCGTGAACACGCTCCTGTCCAGGAAGCGCTACGCGGTCCTGCACCTGCGCCGCCGGTTGCGGCGCATCTACGACGACGTGACGAAAGGGTGAGGGAACGAACATGAGCAAGGTGAAGAAGCTGCTTCTCATCGCGCCGCTCGCGATGGCGGGGATCGCGCTGTTCATCGCCATCGGGGGCGGGATCGTGCTGCTCCTGTGGAACTGGCTGCTGCCGCCGCTCTTCGGCTGGCGCGAGATCAACTTCTGGCAGGCTCTGGGGCTCCTGACGCTGTGCCGCATCCTCTTCGGCGGGCTCGGCAGCCACGGCTCCGGTCACTCCCGCATCCGCGCTCGCGTGCAAGGGCGCATGGCCGAGCATCTGGGCGAGCGCATGGCCGCGCGCTGGGATCGCATGTCCCCCGAGGAGCGGGAGCGATTCCGGCAGGGTCTGGGCGGACGTTGCGGCTTCGGCCCGCCCGACGGCGAGAACAAGCAGCCGTGAACACGATGAAGGCCATCGTCCAGGAAGGGTACGGCTCCGCCGACGTCTTCAAGCTTCGGGAGATCGAACGGCCCGTCGTCGCGGACGACGGCGTCCTCGTGAAGGTCGGCGCCGCCTCCGTCAACGCGCTCGACTGGCACCTCAGGCAGAGGCTGCCGCACCTCATCGGCAGGCTCCTTCGCAGCCCCCGGATCCCGGTCCGTGGGGTCGATCTCGCCGGACGCGTGGAGGCCGTCGGCAGGAACGTGACGCGATTCAAGCCCGGCGACGAGGTCTTCGGCGCGGGGAGGGGGAGCTTCGCGGAGTACGTGACGACCACGGAGGCCCGCCTGGCGCCGAAGCCCCGGAACCTGACGTTCGAGCAGGCTGCCGCCCTCCCCGTCGCGGGCCTCTCGGCCCTGCAGGGTCTGCGCGATGCGGCGCGCCTCCGGCCGGGACAGAGGGTGCTGATCCACGGGGCCGGGGGAGGCCTGGGGACGTTCGCCGTCCTCGTCGCGAAGGCGCTCGGCGCGCACGTCACCGCCGTGACCAGCACGAAGAACCTGGATCTCGTCCGCTCGATCGGCGCCGACGAGGCGATCGATTACACGAAGGAGGACTTCACCCGGAGCGGGAAGAGCTACGACGTCGTCTTCGACATCGGCGCGGACCGTTCCTTCGCCGAGTGCCGGCGCGTCATGACTTCGAACGGGACGCTCGTCCTCGCGGGCGCGTCGAAAGAGGTCTTCAGGGTCCTGTCGCGCCTGGTCGCGGCGCCGGTCCTCTCGCGCCTCGGGAGCCGGCGCTTCGCGGTGCTCATGGCCCGGGTGACGCATGAAGATCTGGTGGTGCTGAAGGATCTCGCCGAGGCCGGCAAGCTCACGCCGGTGATCGATCGGACGTATCCGCTCGGCGAGGCCGCCGACGCCATCCGGTACGTGGGGACGCGCCAGGCGCGGGGAAAGGTCGTGGTCACGGTCGCCGGCTAGTCCTCGAAGCGGAGAGCGCCGTCCCCGGCGACCGGAAAGTCGCCTCCATCCACCTCCGGATTCTGTTCGCGTCGCCCAGGCGCGTGTCGCGGCCCCAGGAGTCGAGGAGGACGATGACGACGTCCCGCGCGGCGATCTTCGCCTTCATCACGAGGCACCGCCCGGCCTCGTTGATGTAGCCGGTCTTCGAGAGATCGATCTCCCAGCTCCGGCTGCCCACCAGCCGGTTCGTGTTGTGGAACTCGAGGGGGCGCCGGCCGGAGGGCCTGACGAAGCGGGAGGATGACGTGGTGGCCTCGCGGATTCTCGGATATCCGTCGGCGGCCACCACCAGCCGCGCGAGGTCTTCGGGGCTCGAGACGTTGTCGTCGGACAGCCCGGTCGGATCCTTGAAGTGGGTCGAGAGCATCCCCAGCTCCATCGCCTTGCGGTTCATCGCTTCCACGCACGAAGGGACGCCGCCCGGGTAAGCCCGCGCCAGGGCCGCCGCCGCCCGATTTTCCGAGGCCATCAGCGCGACCTGGAGCAGGTCGGCGCGCTCGAGCCGGGCACCCACCGGGAGCCGGGAGCTCGAGTGCCTGAGCGTGTCCACGTCGGCGCGATCGATCGTGATCGCTTCGTCCGGAGGAGATCCCGCATCCAGCACGACCATGGCGGTCATGAGCTTGGTGATCGACGCGATCGGCGCCACCTGATCGGAGTGCTTCGCGAAAAGAGTCTCCCCCTGCTCCGCGTCGATCACGAGGGCAAGGTTCGACCTCAGGGCGGGGCCGCCAGGCTTGCCCGGAGCGGCGGAGGCCGCGATGACCGTCATGCCGATCGCGGCGGCGACGGCCGCCGTGCGCCCGATTCGATTCAGGGGATCCTCCTCCCGCCGCGCGGGGCCTCATCGCCCGCGTCGCGCGGAAAATAGCAGGAACTCCCGCCGGCGCGCTACTCCGCGAACCGGAGAGCGCTCCCGAGCTTCCGCGCCACGCGGTCCTTGATCCAGTGGCCGTCCCACCACTCCTGCGGGTTCACCGGCTGGCCGGCGATCAGGATCGAGAAGTGGAGGTGGTCGCCGCCGGCGAGCCCGGTGTCGCCAGTGCGGCCGAGCGTCTCCCCCCGCCTCACCGCCTGCCCCTCCTTCACGTCGATGGACGAAAGGTGCGCGTATAGGCTCTCGAGGCCGTATCCGTGGTCCACCACGACGGCGTTCCCGTAGATCCCGAAGAAGCGCGCCAGCGCGACCACGCCGTCGTTCGAGGCCTGGACCGGAACAGCCTTCGTCGCCGCGAGGTCGAAGCCGAGGTGGACCTGGTGATCGACGGTGCGTCCCTGGAAGACGTAGGTGCGGGCTTCCGCGAAGGGCGCCATCACCTTCGCGTTCGACATGGGCAGGAAGGGCCGGCTCCAGAGGAACTGCGGCTTCGACTTCGACGAGATCGACACGAGCTCCGCCGCGTTCGCCTTCCGGAGGCCCTGGTTGATCGACAGGAAGTTCTCGATCAGACCTCCGGCGTCCGCCAGCTCCGGGGTCTGCGACATGATCGCCGGGACGACCTTGTTCAGGAAGGCGTCCGACAGGTTGATCGTCGCCTCGATGGGCGCGTGCGGCGTGAACTTGTCGATGAACGTGACCTGGGACTCGTTGTCCGCGTCGTCGGCGGCGAGGAGCGTCACGCTCGCCGGGTCCGAGACGTCGTCGGGAACCGCGAAGAGCGCGAAGCGGTCCCCCCCGGCGCCGCCGGGGAAGGGGTAGCCCGGGAACCACCTGTCTCCGACCCTCACGCCGTCGCGCACGCTGGACTCGCCGACGCGGTAGACCACCGCCTCGGCGCCCCCCTGCTTCACGTAGTGGAACGTGGAGGTGACGCCGAGGCTCGGCGGCGTCAGGCGGACCTGGAAAGTCAGCTCCTTCACCGCCGGCGCGGGGCGGCTCAGCCACGCGGACGTCCCCCCGGCGGTCACCCGGATCGTCAGCGTTCCGGCCTTGAGCCCCTGGATCGCGTCGCGGCCGATTTCGAGCGCCAGCGACTCGCGATCGGTGCCGCGGCCCCAGAACTTCCAGGACGGGGGCGGGGGATAGGTCCTGTCCGCGAGCTTCTCGACCCGATCCCCCTGGACCAGCTCGGCCCGGACGGCCGTGAGGCCGCGAACTCCCTCCGTCACCGTGACGGTGACGGTCGTCTTCCGTCCGATCGAGCCGCCCTCGGGCGTCGCCGAGATCGCGGGCTGGGGTCCCGCGCGGAAGGCGGCGAGGGCGAGGAGGGCGAACAGGCCCGCGAGCACGAGAAGGATCAGAGCCACGGCCAGGACGCGGCCGGATTCGCTGCGACGCATCGAGATGTTCTCCCGGGGGTGCCGGCGGAGGCGGGGAATCCACGATCGGCCGCCGGCGAGTCGCGCGAGTGTAGCGTCTCCCGGACGATCCGGTTGCGCCGCCTCGGCGTGGAACCGGGCTTCGTGCCGATCCGGCGGGGGCGGCGGGGCGGGCTCATCGGGCTGAACAGTGGTGCCTGATGAAGAAACGTCTGATCGTCCCCTTCGTGGCCCTCGCGCTGCTGACGGCGCCGCCCTCCCCGGCGTCGGACAAGGCCGATCCGGCCCCGAAGCCCGAAGAGTTCCCCGCCATGGTCTACGGGAGCATCGCCGGCGTCCACGGGATGCGGCACGTCTACATCCGGAAGCTCGAAAAGGTCTACCTGGGGAGAATCCGAATCCTATGAACGCCCGCATGAACCGACTCTCGTGATCCCCTCCCGGGTGAGCATCTGTGCAAGACTATGGCGGTGGCACGGCCGAGCGGGGCTCGCCGAAGCCTCACGTGTCGGGAAGAGGGCTTCCGGGACGCGAGCTTTTCATCGTTGGAGGATATGGTGCTGCGGATCAAAGGACTCAGGAAGACCTACACGGGTGGCGTGGAAGCGCTGAAAGGGGTCGACCTGCAAGTTCCTGCGGGAATGTTCGGACTGCTCGGACCGAATGGTGCGGGCAAGACCACGCTCATGAAGATACTGGCCACCCTCCTCGAACCCGACTCGGGCGAAGTCGAGTTCGGTGGCGTGGATTTCATCGGCCAGAGAATGGCGGCACGAAGGATGCTCGGCTACCTGCCGCAGGAATTCGGACTGTACCCGACGCTGACAACCGAGCAGACGCTCGCGTATTTCGCCAGGCTGAAGGGCGTGGTGAACGCGCGCGAACGCTCTCGGTCGATCGACGCGCTCCTTGATATGGTCAATCTTCATGAAGTGCGCGGGCAGCCGGTTGGAAAACTCTCCGGCGGCATGCGGCAGCGCCTGGGGATCGCGCAGGCGCTTCTCGGACGGCCCAGAGTGCTCATCGTCGATGAGCCGACGGCCGGCCTGGACCCCGAAGAACGAAACCGATTTCACGACATGCTGACCGAGGTCGCGAGCAAGGAAACGGTCGTCGTGCTCTCGACCCACATCGTCTCCGATGTCTCCCGGCTCTGCAGCCTGATGGCAATCATGCGGCACGGCGAGATTGTCGCACTATCCACTCCGCAGGCGGCTCTGGCGCAGATCGCGAATGATGTGTGGGAAGCCGATGTGAGGTCAGAGAAGGTCGCGAATCTCAGGTCGCGACTCCAGGTCGTCTCCACGTCGTTTCTCGACGGTCAGGCGCGCATCAGGGTATTGTCGCCGAGTCGTCCACCGAGCAGAGAATTCAGGCCCGTCACCCCCACGCTCGAAGATTACTATTTTCGTCTTGTCGCCCCGCTGGATGACCTGAATTGACTCGCATTCTCCCAAACGCTTTCGTCGCGGTGTTTCGGACCGAGATACTATTCAATCTCAAGCGCGTCGCACCCTACGCCCTGATGGTCCTGTTCAGCGCGAATGCCGTCCTGTGGTGGGGCTGGGGACCCGCCGGGGCCAGAGGATGGGCGGTCAACAGCGATTTCTTCATTGTCTGGCTCCTGGGTGGTTTCTCTTTCCTGACCATGCCCCTCTTCGTGGCCATGATGATGGGAGATCCGGTCATCCGGGACTATCGCATCGGGGTCGATCCGCTCATTTTCTCGAGACCGGTCCGTCCCGTCGAGTATCTTCTCGGAAAATTCGCCGGCAACTTCGTCGTCCTGGTGTGTGCTCAGGCCTTTTTCGTCCTTGCACCGTTGCTGCTTCAGTCATTGAGTCTGAAGGGCATGATCGTCCTGCCGCCCCGTGTGCTGCCGTACTTCCAGCACTTCTTCTTTTTCGTCGTCGTTTCCAGCCTCGCGATGGCCACCGTATTCTTCACCGTCGGGACGCTCACGCGCAACGTCAAGATCGTCTATGCCCTGGCCACGTCTTTCTACCCCCTGTACGCCGCGTCGCAGATCGCCATGAAGAATCAGCCGGGGCGGTGGCGTGTCTTCCTGGACCCCGTGCTGTTCAATGTCGGCGGCAACATGTGGCAAGGGCGCAGCAGCGACTGGCTGAATCATCTCACTGTTGGCTACGACGAATACATGGTCGTCAATCGAGTTCTGATGCTCGGCATTTCCGTTTCCTGCTTGGCGATACTCATCTCGCGGTTTTCGGCATGTGAGCGCGGCACAGAGAACGGCGCGTACAATGCGCACTCGATCCTCGGGCTTGGTGCCTGGCCAATCCCGCGTCACGAGGAACGGCGAAGCCCCGGCGCCCGGGACTGCAGGCAGGCGGAGGAGCTCGAGGTTGGGAGACCGCCCGCACTCGCGAGGGTCATGTGCGTCACTCCGGGTTGGCGCGCAACCGCCGGGCAATTCATGGCGTCCCTGGGAGTGGAGTGTCGGCTCCTTCGCTCTGAGCGCACTCTCGTCGTGATCGCCCCACTCATCGTGTTGTCGTGTGTCCTGGATTTGTTGGCCTTCGGAGTCGTGCCGGAGATCTCGTACGCGGCGTCCTATGCGGCCAGGACAGCGGACTCGGCGCTGTTGGTTCTATTCGGCGTCGCGGTGTTCTTCACCGGCGAGTCGATGCACCGCGATCGTGAGCTGGGGGTCGAACCGGTGCTGTGGAGCGTGCCGGCGCCCAACAGCGTGTTGTTGCTTTCGAAGCTGGCAGCCACGCTGCTGCTTTCCGCCGGTCTGATCGTGCTGGTCGCCCTCGCTGCTTTGTGTGTGCAGGTTTGCAAAGGCAACGCGCCGCTCGAACCGCTCGTTCATGTGAAGACTTACGCGGTGATTCTGCTGCCGAGCGCGGTCTTCATGTGCGGGGCGTCTCTCGCATTGAATGTTCTGTTGCGCGACAAGTACTTGACCTACGCGGTCAGCCTTGCAGCCGGTGGAGCAGTCTATTACCTGAGCAGTCAGGGACATGACACCTGGTTGTATAACCCCACCCTCTACGGTTTGTGGACCCCTTCCGACCTCTCAGGGAGCCATCTGTCACGAATCTTCGTCCACAGGATCTATTGTTTGGCGCTCTCGGTCTTCCTCCTGGCATTGGCATTCATCCGTTTCGAGCGCAAGCCTACGAGAGAGGTGGGAGCACTGGGCCTGCTGAATGCCAGGGGTTGGTCCCTCGTGATCGCAGCGCTTGCCGGGGTGATCGCCATCATCACCGGGCTCACGATAGCCGGCAGCGGCTGATCCGGCGGCGTGGCGGCGAAGCGCATGACCTGTTCGATCGAAAGTCTCGACACCGGTCCGGTCGACGACCTTGAGGAGTGTGATCGTCGTGAAGGGAACGCCACGACGTTGCGCGGCAGTGAGACCTGTCCCTTCGCTGAGACGCTCCGCCGCGTGGCTGAAGTCCACGATCCCACCCCTCTTCCCGGTCGCGCCAGGGGCGTCGTCTTCATGGGCTCGTACCAGGTGAAGCACGTCTCGAAGAGGGGGCTCCTTTCGGGGAAAGGCAGCTTCGACATCGAGCGCGTCGGCGCACCGGCCGAGGCGGAGATCATGGCGCGGATCGCCCCCGAACTGAAGGGGACGAAGTGGGCCGGTGCGGCCGACGACCGGCTGCACACACGTCGCGAAGGCGTGGGTGGAGTAGGGACGGCGGCCGGACTCCGGGTGAGGCCGCATCCCACGGACGCCCGGACGACACGAGCGTTCTGAGCCCCACGGGGCGAAACCTGTGCGAGACTGTGGCCGCACGATGGAGGGATCTTCATGGGGAAGGCAGTGCGCAGCATCCCCGCGGTCATCGCGGGCTTCGTCGCCGCAAGCCTGGTGATGGTGGTCTTCGAGTCGGTGAACGGACGCGTCCTCTATCCCGAGATGGGGAAGGCGGCGGAGGGAATGACGGACAGGGAGGCGATCCGAGCGTTGATGGCGAGCGCGCCCGTCGGCGCGTTCCTGGTGGTTCTCCTCGGCTGGGGGGTGGGGAGTCTCGTGGGCGGATTCGTTGCGGCATCGATCGGCCGGAGCGCTCCGGTGCCCCACGCTCTGGTCGTCGGCGGGCTGCTCACGCTGGCCGGGATCGCCAATAATCTCATGCTTCCGCCGCCCGCGTGGTTCTGGATCGTCAGCCTCGTGGTTCTGCTTCCGGCTGCCTGCGCCGGCGCAAGGCTCGCGCCCGGAAAGAGCCCGGCGAAGAGCTGAGCGCCGCGTGCCCTTTTCCGTCTCCGAGGATTAATGGAAGGACTCACCGCCGTCTTCTCGACGACGAACGCGGGCGTGCTTCCACGCCCAGGTGGCTCAGGAACGCGCATGTGAGCTCGCGTTTGAGAGCCTGATCGTCCCTGGGCAGCAGTCCCTTCCAGGGTCGCAGGTCCTGCGGCAGCACGACCAGCTCGTGCAACGTGCTGACGACCATCATCAACCCCAGTGCGACCGCCCTCTTCGGATCGGGGTGCCTGATCTCGCTCCGGTGCGCGAGGAAGAGGTTCACCACGCGCTCGAATGAGCTGGCTTCGAGCTTGTTTGCCTTCGTCCAGAACGGGGTGTCGGTCCGGCCGTGGACGAACTGCCTCATCGCGCGCAGCAGCGGCGCATTCATCCGGTAGGCCGTGACCATGCCGCCGATGGCTTGTTCCGCGAGGACGGCCAGCGGGATCCGGGCCGCTGTCGCGGGCGTCGTGCCCGTCCTGACCTTCTCCTTCTGGCGCTCGAGAAGCCCGAGGATCGCCGTTTCCAGCAGCGCGTCCTTGTCGCGGAAGCGGCGATAGACCGCTCCCGGCGACAGCCCCGCATGATCGGCGATCCTTGGGATCGTCGTTCCATCGAGGCCGTGCTGTCCGAGCACCTCGGCGGCCGCCTTGAGCAGCTTGCGCAGGGACTCGCGGCTTCGCTCCTGCCGGGGCTCCAGCGTCTTTCGTAGGGTGCGCACGGCTCTTCATACTAGCAGAGCGCCGCCGGAGGGGACTTCCTCGATGGAGGGTCGAGGCCCTTGACAAGGCCGAAGACAGGTGTAAAAGTAAATGAGAATTCACATTTACTTTAAGGAGGAGCTCATGTCGATCGCAGCGCGTTCGGTAGAGTTTGAAAGCGCGGCCGCGGGGCCTGAAGCCGTGGCGTCCGCGCCGGCCCATCCCCTGCGCGAATCTCGATTTCTCCTCTGGTGGGGCGGGGCGACCATCTCTCTGCTGGGGGACCAGTTCTACCTGGTGGCTCTCCCCTGGGTCGTCCTCCAGCTCACGGGCTCCGGGGTCGCCATGGGGACCGTGGCCATGGCCGCCGGGATCCCGCGTGCCGTGCTGATGCTGCTGGGCGGGGCCGTCACGGATCGGACTTCGCCGCGGCGGCTGCTCATGGCGACGGCTTGTGCGAGGACGATTTTCGTCGCGGCCATCGGCGCGCTGCTCTGGACGCAGCAGCTCCAGCTCTGGCATCTGTACGTGCTGGCGATCGCGTTCGGCGTGGCGGATGCTTTCGCTCTTCCTTCCGCGGGCGCCATGCTGCGGTCGCTCGTCCAGCCCGAGCAATTGCCTGCCGCGACTTCGATCTGGCAGAGCAGCGCGCTGCTGACCGGCGTCGTCGGTCCCGCCCCGGCCGGATGGATCGTGAAGGCGCTCGGAGCGGCCTGGGCGTTTTTCCTGGATGCCATCAGCTTCCTGTTCATCATCGGCGCGCTGTGGAAGCTGCCGGATCCTCCCGCGCCCCGAGCTGCCGGACGCAAGCCGGGAGTGTGGATTTCCATCACCGAAGGTCTCGCCCATGTCGGGCGGGACGTCGCGCTGCGATCTCTCATGCTCCTGGCCGCCGTCCTGAACTTCTGCCTGAGCGGCCCGCTCAGCATTGGTCTGGCGTTCCTGGCCCGGCACCGATTCTCCTCGCCGACCGCCTTCGGCATCTGGATCTCGAGCGTTGCGGCGGGAACGCTGGTGGGAATGCTGCTCGCCGGCGTTTTCAAGTCCGGGCGACGCGGCCTGCTGCTCCTCGGAACGAGCGCGATTCTCGGCGTCGCGACCGCGTGCCTCGGTCTGCTCCCCGGTCTCTGGCCGGTCGCCGCCCTCTTGCTGGTCATGGGGGTCTTGAGCGGGTTCATCAACGTCCAGATTCAGGCCTGGTTTCAGCAGCGCGTGGACCGCGCCTTCCTGGGCCGCGTGATCAGCGTCTCGATGCTCTCGGCGTTCGGGCTGATGCCGCTCTCCATGGCTGCCGCGGGCGCAGCCGTCGAGTGGAGCGTGGCGGGAGTCTTCATGATTTCCGGCGCCGCCGTCGTCCTCGTCTCGGCGTTTGGACTGCTGCAGAAGCCGGTCCGCGAGATCCGGTAGCCTTGGGATCGCTCCAGAAGTTCAGGCCAGATCCCGCACGGCCTCAGGAGTACCGCGGTTCGCAACCTGCCCGCTGAAGGAGCCTCGGGGTCGAAGTTGATTGCAGTGAGCGAACGCGACAGGGGTCCCGACAAGTCCAGTACAAGCCGTACGATCCACGAACACAGGCCAACGTGCATTCCCGTCATGCGGGAAGCGAGCCGGAAGAAAGAGGTCACTTGGTGCCGGGGGAGGGGGTCGAACCCTCATGCCTCGTGAGAGGCCGGGGATTTTAAGTCCCCTGCGTCTGCCAGTTCCGCCACCCCGGCACTCCGCAAGGATAACGCCTCGAGGAGGTGATAGGAGAGTCTCAACAGGACGTCTCTGGTGGTATTATCGCGCCAGGAGAATCAACCATGCCGAGGCGTCCGGTTGCTACGGCCCTCCTGCTGGCTGCGATGATTGTGAGTGCTCCACGTGCCGGCGCGGGCGTCCAGCATCGGCTGACGTTTCAGGATCGCCTCCAGGCCCAACTCGCCATCGAGCGCGTCTACTACTCTCACATCATCGGCGCCACCAAACCCTTCGAGCAGGCCGTTCCTCCTCAGGTGATCGAGAGGAAGGTCCGCACCTACCTGAAAGAGTCCCTCGCGCTGGAGCGGTTCTGGGCCGCGCCCGTGACGGACCAGGCGCTTCAAGCCGAGATGTCGAGGATCGCCCTTCACACCCGTTTCCCTGACAGGCTAAGAGAGATCTACGCCGCACTCGACGACGATCCCGTCCTCGTGGCGGAGTGCCTGGCGCGACCCGTGCTGGTGGATCGCCTCGCGCGAGGCTACTTCGAGCGGGACGAGCGCATCCACGGTCGGGCGAAACACTCGCCGGATGAGGCCCGGACTTCCTCGGATGAGGACCCGACGTGGGATGGCTGGTGGGACGGGGTGGCGGGCGATCTTGGTGAGAGCGAGGTGGAGACGGTCGCCTCGGGCGAAACGCTTCTCTCCGATCCGGCGTCCACCGGCGAGGCTCTGACGACCAGCGCCACGTCGACGTGCGTCCCCGACGACACATGGGGCGTGGCGGGCAACCCGGGGAGCGTCGCCAGCGCGCGAAGGGATCACGCCGTCGTCTGGACGGGGAACGAGATGATCGCGTTTGGAGGGTGGGGCTTCGAGGTCGTCGCCGGATCGGGATCTCGCTACAACCCTCTCACCGACAGCTGGACCCCGACCTCGCTCCAGAACGCTCCCCTCAATGCAGGGGCGATCGCCTGGACGGGAAGCGAGATGCTCGAGTGGGACAGCGCGGCCGTGGCGGGAGCCCGGTACGACCCGGCCGGCGACATCTGGCGGCCGATGGCTTCGGCCAACGCCCCCTCTTCTCGCTTCGGTAGCTCCGCGGTCTGGGCGGGAACCGAATGGATCATCTGGGGCGGCGCGCCGTCTGCGGGGGGAGTGACGAACACCGGCGCACGCTACGACCCGGTGGCCGACATGTGGACTTCGCTGCCCCCGGGACCGACCGCAACCTACTACCACACCGCCGTCTGGACCGGAACACAGATGATCGTCTGGGGCGGAGAGGACGCTCAGGGCGGGTTGCCGAGCGGCGGGGCCCGTTACACCCGGGCGACCGATAAGTGGTCCAAGATCGCCTCTTCGGGGGCTCCCGAGGGCCGCCTCTCCCATACGGCCGTATGGACGGGCACGAGAATGATCGTCTGGGGAGGTAGCGGCGCCAGCGCCGTGCTCGCCAGCGGCGGGCGGTACGATCCGGCGACGAACAGGTGGGACCCCACGTCGACGTCCGGCGCAGCGGACTCTCGCGCTCTGCATACGGCGGTCTGGACGGGGAGCGAGATGGTCATCTGGGGTGGCGACGGCGGTTCCTCCGCTGGGGTTCTCTCGTCCGGAGGCCGGTACAACCCCGGTACGGATGCTTGGATGCCGACACCGTCGGTTAACGCGCCGCCGGCGAGACAGCGCCACAGCGCAGTATGGACGGGATCGCTCATGATCGTTTGGGGAGGCGAAGATGGTTCTTCCACCTTCCCCTTCTGGGACGGCGGAAGGCTCGATCCCATCTCCAACTCCTGGACACCCATCAACGCCACGCTTCCCGCGAGGCGGAGCTTCCATTCTGCGGTCTGGACCGGAGCCGAGATGCTGGTGTGGGGAGGAGAGGGCCAGAGCGTTGCGGTCTGCTGTCAGGGTCTCGTCAACGTCGGCGAACGCTACGATCCTCTGGTCGATTCCTGGACGCCGATGTCCACGACCGGCGCCCCCGGCGCGCGATACCTGAACACGGCCGTCTGGACGGGAAGCGAGATGATCGTCTGGGGAGGAAGCACCGGTTCCCTGGATCTGGCCACAGGCGGACGATACAACCCCGTGAGCGATTCGTGGGCCCTCACCTCCACGCTCAACGCGCCATCCGCGAGATCCTTTGCAACGGGAGTGTGGACCGGCAGCCGCATGATCGTCTGGGGAGGCCAGAGCGGATCCACGTACCTCGACACCGGCGGTCGATACGACCCCGTCGCAGACACCTGGCTGCCCACGTCCACGTACTTCACCCTCAGCCCTCGCTCGGGGCACAAGGCGATCTGGACAGGGTCGGTCATGGTCGTCGTCGGCGGCTCGAACGGCGTCCTGTTCCCCAACTACACCCTGGGCGCCCTTTACGATCCCGGCACGGACACATGGTCCAGGATGACCGGAGTCCCCCTGACGAGGGGCTTGACCGGCCACACGGCGGTCTGGAGCGGGCAGTACGTGTACATCTGGGGAGGCGGATACGACGGCGGCGCCACCAACGGCGGCAGTCGCTACGATCCAATCTCGGACTCCCTGACATCCATCTCCTCGGCGAACGCGCCCAGCGCTCGCAGAGATCCCCTCGGCGTTTGGACCGGCCGGGAGATGCTGGTCTGGGGAGGGCTCGTCAGCGGTCAGCCCGTCAACAGCGGCGGACGGTACGATCCTTCGACGAGCTCGTGGACGGCGACCTCGCTGGTTGGAGCTCCGGCCGTCAGGTCCGTTGCCTCCATGGTGTGGGCGGGAGGCTCGGCGATCGTGTGGGGCGGTGAGTTGGACAGCCAGCAAGTCCACGCGGTCGGAGGAACGTACGCTCTCGGCCAGGGGACCGACGATGACGGCGACGGCTTCAGCGAGTGCGCGGGGGACTGCAACGACGCCGACCCCACCGTCCATCCGGGCGCGGTCGAGCTCTGCAACGGACGGGACGACAACTGCGACGGGCTCGCGGACAACGGGGATGCCGACGGCGACGGCGCCGCCAACTGCATGGACTGCGCGCCCCAGGACGCCTCCGCCATCCGGACCCCGGGCCCGGTCACCGGAGTCTCCGCCGGCGCGATTCCGAACGGCCTCCGCCTGACCTGGGCCGATCAATCAGGGACGGCGGGATCGGGAACGCGCTACGACATCTTCTCGGGATCCCTTGCCGCCGTGAGGGCGGTTCCCTGGAGCTTCTCCTCCGGAACGTGCGCGATGGACGATCACGCCGGCGCAACCGCCGACGTGATCGTGCCGGACCCACCGCCGGGCCAGGCGATCTATGTCCTGATCCGCGCCCAGAACGGCTGCGCCGCCGGAACGGGCACCTACGGCGACGCCAACCGCGACGCGACCGCTTCGGCGAGCGCGGGGGCGTGCCACTGACCGATCCGTCGGCGCAGGGTCCTCAGCCCCTGAGGACCCGCGGGCCCACGTGCACCAGACCGAGGCGTAACACCCCGTTCCTCACACCCACCTCCTCACCCTCGACCTGTACGCGAGGTACGTTTCCCCGAACTTCCCCTCGAGGTAGTGCTCCTCGCGGAGCACGACGCCGCGATGGAGGATGATCGCGATCGGGACGACGAGCAGGAGGGGCACGAGCCCGTCGATGAAGAGCGCCACCGCCAGGTACACCCCGAGGCCTGCGAGATAGAGAGGGTTCCGCGTGAAGCGGAACGGCCCGTCGGTCGCGATGGCGAGGGTCGGACGATCGGGACGGATGTTCGTCCCCGCGCGCCGCATCGCCGCGTGCGCCCACAAACCGAGGGCGAGACAGAGCGCGAAGAGCGCCAATCCGAGCAGGCGGGCCGCGAGCGGCGCGAGGAGGGGGAAGGGGAAAGCCCGGTCGAGGATCGCCGCGAGGATCATCCCTCCGCCGAGGAGCACGGGAGGGAAGACGACGATGTCGGCCGAGTCAGAGGGGCCGCGGCTCACGTGCCGGGAGCCGGGGTCGCCCGCCCATGGTCGGGAACCCCCTTTCGCATCGCCACTCCCCTCCGGGCCGCCAGGTCGAGGAGCTCCGGGTACCAACCGGATCGCCTGAAGTGCTCGGGCTCCCGGGTGATCCAGTCGAGGTACAGGTCGAGATGTTCTCCGGGGAGGGCGAAGGACCACAGGACGCAGATTCGATCCCTCTCCTCGGGCATCGTCAGCAATCGCGGCAGGGCGCTCTCGACCCTGGGGTGCAGGCACAGGTCGGGCGAGGCCTTCAACCTGACGTTGTGCCCCGAGTGCGCGGATCGAAGGTCGAATACGACCAGGTCCCCCTCCGTGGTCGGGACGTTCAGCATCTCGCCCACGTGCCGGGACATCGTCCTGTGGGACTTGAGGCGGATCTTCAGCCCTCCGCTGTGCGCGCTGTGATCCTGGAGATACAGGGCGAAGCGGACCATCACCACGCGCGGTCCGGTCTCGAGCTGGAAATCCTTGTGGAAACCGCGACCGCCGAAGCCGATCCGGATCTGGCTGTCCCCGAAGTAGACGATCTCGTCGCCCAGAATCCGCTTCGCGTAGCCGACGATGCGGGGATCGAACAGCACGAAGTCGAGATCCCGGAGCTCTTCCATCGACGGAAGGTCGCCCAGGATGGTCCGACCCGGGTGCTTCGGGTGCGTTGCGGCATGAGCGCCGTCGCGGAGCGCGCGGCGGACGACTTGCTCGAATCGCGCCCGAAGGTGCGAGATCGTGTCGCGGGAGAAGACGCCCCTGAGCAGCACGATTCCCTGCTCGTGGATCGTTCGCATGTCGGGACGAGCCGGATCTGCCTCGATCACGGATGCCGCGGGGTTTTCTCTGGCCGGCCAGAGCATGGGCTTGGTGTCCGTCCGGAATGTCGAGTTGCGCGACGAGCCCCTGCGGGGGCGTTCCCCCCTCCAGGTCTACGTCGAACCCTCGGGCTGGAGCGGAGAGCGTAATCGACATCCCGGCTCATTTCCAGGAACGGAGCCGCCATCCGCCGGCGTCCGGGCGTCGCGGTCCATCAGGTCGCCGTCCCGGCCGCCCAGTGCCAGGGCTCGTAGGCCATGCCGAAGACGTTCCCCCGGGGGTAGGTCATCGTGACGTCGAATCGACGCGCGTTCCTGGAGAGCCACGCGAAGGCCGCGGTTGACTCGAACTCCTCGGCGAGCGGCTCGCAGTCGGGGGCCGTGAGGTCGATCGCCCGGCCCGTGTGGTGCTCGCTGTACCCCGGTGGCGCGTTCACCGCGAGGATGCTCTCGAGAGTCTGCCCCGAAGCGAGCTTGCGCTCGAAGATCCCCTGCTGGTGCTCGAGGCTCCTGAAGGCGGAGACGAGAAGGAGCGTGATGCCGTCGAGCGCCGCCGCGTCCCTGAGCGCCGCCCACCTCTCGGCGGCGTACGGCGTGAGCTGCCGCACCCGGCCGTGGATGTCAGGGCCGACTTCGACGAGTTCGGTCGCTTCCACTCGGAGCGGCAGCCCGGTGGTCGTGCCGTTCGCGGCGGGGATCCCCAGATGCGCCAGGATCTTCGCGACGCGCGTCTCGTAGGGGTCCGTGAGCCGCTACCTCTCCATCTCCGGCTTCTTTGCCTCGGGCCTGTGCTGCACGAGCTGTTTCTGGGTCTCGGCGTCGAGGGCCATGAAGTTGGCTTCGATGCGCACGACGTCGATGCGGTCCTTTCGGTTCGAATCGGCGAACCGGCGGGCGTCCTTGAGCTGGGCCTTGCACGGCTCGCACCATTCGGCCTCGTACGTCACGACGAAGAAGTCGGCATCGCCGAGCCCCGACGCCCGAACGCGCTCTCCCGCGTCCGTTCGGACGCGGGCCATCTCCTCGACGAGCGTCCGCCCACCTTCAACCGGCGCGGGCGACCCGGTCGCCGTCCTCAGGGCCTTCACGAGATCCTTCGCGTAACCGATTCGATCGAAGACCTGGACGCCGGTCCGGTCGAAGACCTTCGCGAGGGTGAAGCTGTGCTCGCACCGGTGGGATCTCGGCTGCGCCTCACCGCAGTCGTGGACCTGGGGTCCGTCCGCGAGGGGAGGAGGTGCCGAGAAGGCGACGACGAGCACCCCGATGGCAACGCCCGGCCATCTCATCCCGAGCCCTGCTCCCGGCGACTCTCCGCGCTACATCAGCTCCTTCGAGTTGATGTCGAGCGTGATCATGAAGCCGTTGGTGTTGTTGTACTCGAACTTCTTGTCCCCGCGCCGGTAGGCCTCGACCTTGTTCGGCATCAGGATGAACCCCTCGTTGTGGGGGGCGTGGAAGTACTTGAGGTTCGTGATCACCGTCGGCTCGCCGCTTTCGGCGGTGGGGTTGTGCGCGAGCTGGATCTCGCCGGCCTTCCCTCCGTCGAGCTTCGCGATCGCGTGCGTCTTGTCGCCGCTCCACTCGATCGGGGCGTCCGCTCCGACGGTGAACGACTTCCACTTCCATGGGTAGACGGGGCCGACGAGGATCGCGGCGATGCCGTCGCGCTGCGCCTTCGTGACGCTCGGATCGAAGGTCACCTCGGCCCACTCGGTCTCGTTGTCGCCGAAATCGTCGCCGAGATCGCCGGCGATCCAGACCTTCGCGCCGGCGAGGTCCGTCGTGCCGTACATCCCCTTGTTGATCCTGTAGGCGATGTTGAAGCGGCAGTAGTGCTCGCCGCCGGCGCCGTGGCCTGCGTGATCGGGGGCGGGCTTGGTCGTGAAGTAGCAAGGGCAGAACATCGAGCAGCTGCACGCCTCGATGAGGGTGGCGTTCAGCGTCCAGTCGGGCTTCGGTGCCGGCGTCTGGGCTTTCACGGCGCCGCTGACGGCGAAGATCACCGCGAGGATGGCGATGGATATCGCCGCAAGGGCGCGAGTCCTGGGCTGGCTCATCGGACTCCTCCTTTCGGAAACGAGTGTCGTGACGAGGCGGGACCAACGGCCATGCTAACAGAATTCCCGCCGCCGCGAGCCGTGCTCCCTTCAACGCCTCCGTTCCCCCGGTGGCAGATCCTCGGGGAGCGGCGTCTCCTGGGGCGTCCTTCCCTCCTTCGCCTCCCACGACACGTACGCGGTCGCGTCGCGCCCCACGTGCTCGCCGGCGCCTCCGAGGGCGAGGATCGCGGCGCGTCCTGGCCCGCGGTTGACGAGCTGGCGCCGGACCTCCGGCGCGACGCGCGCGATCTCGCCGGGGCCGAGATCCCGCTCGACCCCTTCGACGCCGAGGGAAAGCGTCCCCTCGAGCACGACGTAGACCTCCTCCTGCTTCGCGTGGACGTGAATCCGGCCGCGGTTCCCCGGCTTCAGAAGGATCAGGTTCATCCCGAAGCTCGCGATGCCGAGCTTCTCCCTGAGGGAGAAGAAGCGATCGCTTCCGCCGGTGTCGATCTTCGCGTACGAGACGCCTTTTTCCATGAGCCCCTCCTTCATCGGAGTTTGCACGAACTCCCGACTCTCGTCACCTTCCGCCCTTTCCGTAGGGCGTCGAGTGTGCCATTCTTCGCGATCACGAAGGGTCCACCATCGCATTCCAGGGGATGGGTGTTCTCATGGACAGCAAGGACGAAGCCGCCATCCTGAGCGCCTCGCGGCTCGCGGCTCTCGAGCGAACCTCGTTGCTGGATTCGCCTCCCGAGGAAGCCTTCGATCGCCTGACGCGCCTCGCGACCACGATCCTGCACGTCCCCGTCGCGATCGTGTCGCTGGTGGACGGGACGCGCTCGTTCCTCAAGAGCGCCGCCGGGGTGGGCGAGCCGCTCGCGACGCTGCGGCAGACCCCCCTGACGCACTCGTTCTGCAAGCACGCCGTCGCGTCGGGGGAGCCCCTCCTCGTCTCGGACGCCCGGCTGGACCCGCTCGTCCGGGACAACCCGTCGGTCACAGAGTTCGGCGTGATCGCCTACGCCGGGATCCCGCTGACCACGACCGAAGGATTCACGCTCGGCACCTTCTGCGTCGTGGACTCCATCCCCCACGCGTGGACCGCGGAGGAGGTCGAGATCCTCCGCGCCCTCGCGGCGTCCGTGATGACCGAGATCGGGTCGCGGAGCCTGGCGGCGGACCTCCGGGCCCTGAGCACGGATCTCCAGCGCCTCGTGGAGGCTCGCACCTCCCAGCTGGGCCGCGCCGAGGAGCGGTGGCGCGTGCTGCTTCAGGTGAACAACGGGGTCGTGACCTGTCTCGATCGCGAGACGCTCTTCGACGCGATCGCGGGCTCGCTTCGCGAGGTGATGCCCTTCGATCGCGCGGCGCTCGTCCTGGACGACCCCGAGGCGGACGTCTTCAGGGTCCAGGGGCTCGCCGGCCCCGTTCCGACGCCTTCGGCCATCCCCCTCGCCACGGAGTGGCCGCGGCGCGGAAGCCGCTGCGGCTGGGTCACCGACAACGCGCGCCCTCTCCTGACGGAGGATCTCCGGGAGGGGCCGCAGTTCCTCGAGCACGTCTGGCTGCTTCAGGACGGGATCCTCTCCGCCCTCTCCGTCCCCCTGCGAGCGAAGGGAAAGGTCATCGGCACCCTGAACGTGGGGAGCCGGGAGGTGGGGCGGTACCGGGAGCGGGACGCCGAGCTCCTGCTGGCGATCGCCGACCAGCTGGTCCTCGCCATCCAGAACATGCTCGCGTACGAGGAGATCGCGTCGCTCAAGCGCCAGCTCGAGCAGGAGAACCAGTACCTCCAGGAGGAGTGGCGGGCCGAGACGTCGTTCGAGGACGTGGTCGGCGAGTCTCCGGCGATCCGGAAGGTCCTTGGAAGTGTCCGGATGGTCGCGGGGACGGACTCCACGGTGCTCGTGACGGGGGAGACGGGGACGGGGAAGGAGCTCGTCGTCCGCGCGATCCACCGCCTGAGCGGGCGGAAGGACAAGATCCTCGTCAAGGTGAACTGCGCGGCCCTCCCGAGCGGGGTGATCGAGAGCGAGCTGTTCGGCCACGAGAAGGGGGCCTTCACCGGCGCCATGACCCGCAGGGCCGGCCGCTTCGAGATGGCGAGCGGCGGCACGCTCTTCCTCGACGAGATCGGAGACCTTCCGCTGGAGCTCCAGGCGAAGCTTCTCCGGGTCCTCCAGGACGGCGAGTTCGAGCGGATCGGGGGAAGTCAAACCCTCAAGGTGAACGTCCGCATGGTCGCCGCGACCAACCGCGATCTGAAGAGCGCCGTCGAGGAGGGACGGTTCCGCGCCGACCTCTTCTACCGTCTCAACGTCTTTCCGATCGCGATCCCTCCGCTGCGCGAGCGCCTCGAGGACGTCCCCCGCCTGACCCGGCACTTCGCCATGATCTACGCGTCGAAGATGGGCAAGCCCATCGGCTCCATCAGCGAGCAGGTGCTCGGCGAGCTGATGAAGTACGCCTGGCCCGGAAACGTGAGGGAGCTGCAGAACGTCATCGAGCGGGCGGTCATCCTCTCGCGGAACAACCGGCTCGAGCTGGACGACTCGCTGGCAGCCCCCGTTGCCCGATCGCGGAAGACGACGGGGGACTCCCTCGAGGAGATCGAGCGCGAGCACATCCTGTCGGTCCTCGAGAGCGTGGGCTGGCGCGTGAGCGGCGAGAAGGGGGCCGCGAAGATTCTCGGCCTCAAGCGGACCACCCTCGAAGCCCGGATGAGCAAGCTCGGCATCTCCCGTCCCACCTGATCCCCCCGCATTGGCATTCCGCCAACCTGGTGGCTCGCGGCCCGCGAGCCGATCGCTGCGCTTCCCGAACCCCGCGCCCGCCAACTCTCCGTCCCTGAACCGATTGCGGTCGAATCGCCGCGCCGGAACGGCGCTGGCACGGGCATTGATATGTCCAGGGTCCCGGCGTCACGACGAAGGGAGAGCGAGCGTGCTTCGCATCCTGCGCAACCGAACGGAATCTCGATTGGAGGTCCTGATTCTCCAGGGCCGGATCGAGGGAGAGTGGGCTGAGCTGCTCGAGCGAGAGGGCCTGGAGTCGATCCGGCGCGGCCGGCGCGTCGTGCTCGACTTCTCGGGCGTGGTCTTCATCGGTCGCTCCGGCATCCAGGCGCTCGTCTGCCTCGTCTGGGCCGGAGCCGGCATCGTCGGCTGCACGCCGCTCATCGCCGACGTGCTCGCGCAGGAGGGGATCGAAGTGACCCGAGCCCTCGGAGAGTCGGACGACCGGAAGGCTTCGAAGTCGAACTGAAACGCATTCACGAAAGGAGAGAGTCGCATGAATTCCAGGATTTCACTCGCGGTGGCCGTCGCCGCCGCTCTGACACTCGCCGGGGCCGGGAGCTACGGCCTCGCGGACGGCAAGTCTCAGCACCGTGACGACAAGGACAGGGAGGGGGAGCGCCCGATCTTCCAGACGGACACGATCCCGCCGCCATGCCATCCGAACCCGCGCGCGCAGGCCGACATGGCGAACCTCGCCGAGCGCGGCGACGTCCGCTTCACGCCGCGCCCCCTCAAGGAGAGGCTGCTCCGGATGGCGGGGCGCCCGCACACGTTTCTCCCGATGCAGACGTTCGCCGAGGCGGACGGCCCCAGCCAGCTCTTCCAGTACTACCTTCTCGACACCCGTGGGTTCGAGCCGAACGTCTTCAGCGCGCTCTTCCCCGGCATCAACGACGCCGTCATGCTCACCGTGACCGGCGCCGACTGCGGCATCCCCACGATCGGATCGGTCCGCCTCGCCCTCGAGCCGAAGCCCGGCCTGCCGACGGATCCGAACGACGTCCGCGCCTTCATCGACATCTTCACCGACATCGACCCGATGTTCGTCATCAACAACGAGAGCGGCTGGTACGAGGGGTGGATGATCCACGACCTCAAGGTCGCGCCCGTCGGCTCGCCGCGCGGCGACGGCCACGCGCAGTTCGGAGTGCTCCTCCAGGCGGACGCCGACGCGCTCAAGGCGATGGGGACGGGAAACAACGTCGCGGGGGAGCTCTTCACCTCGGACGGCAAGCCCGTGCGATTCCCGAGCGAGTCGGACCACTTCCCCGACATCCAGGGGAACACGGTCCCGATCCAGCTCAGCATGGGGGCCTACAACGCCATGCAGCAGAGCGACGTGCACAGCTACTGGGAGTTCAACTACACGACCGACTGGGTCTTCCCGCTCTACGAGCTCCCCTTCACCGGCGGAATCCCCGGGACATTCGAGGCGGGGCTGATCGGCACCCTGTCGAGCTTGGTGCCCGGGTCGGGACCATCGGGCGTCACGAACGACCCGACGAAGTACGGTGACAGTCCCTTCCTTCCCCGCGATCCCGACAAGTTCGACGGCGACGAGGACTCGCAGCGCGAGTTCCGGAACCGGTTCGTTCCGAGCGGCCTCGCCCGCGAAATCTACCTCGACGTCTACGAGAGGATCGCCTCGTTCGAGCGGGGAGTCGGCTTCCCGCAGCGCCTCTTCGACGCCTACGCTTTCGAGGTGGCCCGAGTCGACCAGGACCGGGACGGCGTGATCTCTGCCGTCGAGGGGGACGTCGACAGCGCGTCCGACGGCTTCGCCGACAACGCCCGCCTTTTCCTGCCGGCGACCGCCTTCAACCGCTTCGCCGTGACGCGCGAGATCAACGACGGCTACCTCGCCCCGCGCTTCGCACCCAGCCAGAAGGCCTGGATCCTCACGGGATCCGCGACCATAGTCAACCCCGCCGTGCCGGCCTCCGCCGGCCGCGACGGCGACGACCGTTAGCACCCGACACCGTCCACCGTCCACAAGAACACCTTGAACCATCAACGCCATAAGGAGAATTGCACATGAAACCGACTCGCATGGGAACCGCGCTGCTCGTCGCGGCAGCGACGCTTACGCTCACCGGCTCGACCCCCTTCGCCTCCGGGAAAGAGGCCTCGCTCACGTTCGACCTGGTCGCCCCCGCGACGGTCGCGACGTGCATGCCGAACGCCCGGGGCGAGGTGAGGCTCACGCCGCACGGCGTGAGCCAGCAGATGGACGTGAGGGTGTCGGGGCTGGCCCCCAACGACATCTTCACCGTCTTCGTCCTCCAGATTCCCCACGGCCCCTTCGGCATGGCCTGGTACCAGGGGGACGTGAGGACCGATGACCAGGGGAACGGCCACGCGCGGTTCATCGGGATCTTCAGCGACGAGACCTTCATCGTGGCGCCGGCCGTGAACCCGGCTCCGGTCGTCCACCCGGCCGACGCGACCTCGAACCCGGTGACGGCGCCGGTCCACATGTTCCACGTCGGGATGTGGTTCGACTCGACGGCCGAGGCGACGGCCCAGGGTTGCCCCGGCGGGCAGACCCCGTTCAACGGCGACCACACCGCCGGGATCCAGGTGCTCAACACCACGAACTTCGCGGACGGCGACGGGCCGCTCGGGCAGTTCGGCAACTAGGCGGCTGAACGAGTCGACGTCCCATGGTCCCGCCCGGAGAGAGGCTGCTCCGGGCGGGATTCAAGGGCGACGGCATGGTTTCGGAGGAGGTTCGCATGGGACGTGTCGGAAGTTCTTCCCGGTCTCGATCGCGGTCGAGGCCACCGGCTTCGGAAACGGAGCACCGACGTGCGAGATCACCTCGGTGACGGCGAACGAGCCGATCGCGGCTTCCGATTTCGCTCTCCTCGATCCCGGCCCCCTGGCGAGCCCGGCGAGGCTGGTCGCCCTTCTCCGCGCCGGCGGTGCGGGCGCGGTGATGGAACGGGTCTACGCGGTCGGCGTTTCGTGCGCCGACGCGGCGGGGAATGCAAGCTGGGGCGTCGCGACGGTGACGGTCCCCCGCGACGCCGGCAGGGGAGGCCGTGGCGTGGAGCCCGGCCTTGGAGACTGGCGTGGGTTTCCATCGATCACCACGTCGCCCCATTCTCAACGCGCTCTCGCAACAGCGTGCGCGATAGGTTCGGATCGAGCGCCTCATGCAGCAGCGTCGCCTCCAGGTGGACCGCGAGCACGCGCGCGAGCGCGACCGGGGCAAGAACCAGCTTCAGTACGTCCGCTGCGATCTCGGCGAACACCGCCCCCCACCGCCCCTGTGGAACCATCCGTCCGGTCGAGCGGAGTTTCTCTCTGACCGCTCGCATCAGCTTGCGGCTCACGAGCAGCGTCAGCACCGTGGCGTACAGCAGAGCTTCGACGATGTGCCGCTTGCTCGTGTGCACCTCGTCGAGCCGGTACTCGGACTTCATCTCCTTGAAGAGCAGCTCGATCTCCCAGCGGCACGCGTACACCGTCGCCACCTGCCGCGCCGACAGTTTCTCCGCGGGGATGTTCGTGAAGTAGAGGTGCCACGCCCCCGTCGCCTTGTCGCGCGTGCCGACGAGTCTCAGCGTGCACTTTGCCCCCGAACGTCGTCCGAGGTAAGCGCGCCGCCGGAACGGCACTTCCACGATCAGGTCCAGCTCCTCTCTTCGGACTCTCTTCAACACGTCGAGAAGCCGGCGCCCGACGAGACCACCTCGGCCGCCCTCTTGCGGGTCTTCCACGACGACCGGGTTCGCGCTCTGCTTCAAGCGCGAGACGAAGTAACCGCCAAACCTGTCGATCTGGTCGAACAGCGCGTAGCGGAAGTACCCGAGGTCGAAGAGCATCAGGTGATCCTTCACCCACCGGCCAACCTGCAGGACCGGCCCGTCGTGCTGCCGCCCCGACGTCATCTTCATCGAGTGCGCCCCGCCTCCCTTCACGCTCATCACGACGTGCAGCTTCACCGCCGCCTTCGTGTGGTTCGTCCGGCTCGCCGGGAAGCTCTTTTCCAGGAGATCGTGCACTCTCACGAGCGTCGAGTCCGTCAGCAACACGTCCTTGAACCCCGCGAGAACTCCTCCGAGCTTCCCGTCCGTCTCGCCGAGCCGCTCCATCATCACCGCGGCCACGGTGCGGAAGAACTCCGCCATCGCCTGACTGAACCGGTCGTAGAAGGCCGACGGCACCAGCGTTGCGCCGGTGCATCGCTCGTACGCGCGCCTCAAAGCCGTGAGGGAGCGTTCCTTGCCGGCGGCGAAGCCCAGAACGATCGTCCAAAACAGCGCCATCGGCTCGATCTTGCGACGGCGCTTCACGAGTCCCGTCCACTCCAACTCACGACGGATTCCGATAGACTTGTGTCGGGCCACGGTTTTTCCTCCATCTCCTGGAGCTTCGACAACCCCATGAGAACAGAGGACGTGGCCCTTCGTCTACCCTCTTCCTTCCAAACCGCTAACCGAACACGGATGCACCCACCTGACACCCATCACCAAGATGATGGCTCACCTGCCCCTGGCGTTCCTTCAGAGGCGCCCAGAGAAGGGGCTGGTGCTCTGCTTCGGGATGGGCACGTCCTTCCGCTCGATGCTCTCCTGGGGAATTTCCAGCACGGCGGTGGAACTCGTGCCGAGCGTTCCCTCGCTCTTCGGGTACTACCACCAGGACGCCGAAAAACTCATTCACTTGCCGACCGCGCGAATCGTCGTCGACGATGCCCGCCGCTTCCTCGAGCGCTCGCGCGAGAGCTTCGATGTCATCACCGTGGACCCGCCGCCTCCCGTGGAAGCGGCTGGATCGAGCCTGCTCTACTCGAAACAATTCTAGGAGGCGGCGAAGAAGAGACTGCGCCCGGGCGGGATCCTGGCCCAGTGGCTGCCCCCATGTGATCCCACTGTGGTGGTCGCCGTGGCGAGGGCGTTGAACGAGAGCTTCCCTCACCTGCGGACCTTTACTTCCATGGAGGGGTGGGGTGGTCATTTCCTGGCGAGTACCGAACCCATCGCGCAGGGGAGCGCATCCGATCTGGCCGCGCGTGTGCCGGCGGAGGCGGCCCGGGACCTCCTGGAGTGGGGTCCGGCGACGACGGTAGAGGATCAGTTCGAGCGCGTGCTGAAGCGGGAGTTCTCGCCCCGCATCCTCGTCGACGCCCCGGTACCGGCCGAGGCACTCTCGGACGACCGCCCCGTCAACGAGTACTACTTCCTCCGCAGCATTTTCACCCGGCCCGGCGACGCCGCTTCGAGGTGAGGCCGTGGAGATCCAGCCCTGCCCCGGCTTGGGTGAACGCCTCATGGGAATGGACGTGGAAAACAGATGGACGGGCGGCGCCGGTCCTGCCATGATCCCTGGCCCGATCGAAGTCTTGTAGGCACCCCCGCCCGCTCGCGATCACCGCGCGGACGGAGGTCCGTGGCAGCTTGCGGAGGATCTCATCCGAGCGCACCCGCCCAGGAATGCCGACGTGATCTTCGCTGTCCTGCTCGCAGGCCTCGCGCTCACGAGTGCGTGGAAGGCCGCCTCGCGCGACTCGGGCATGGACGCCTACCAGTTCTGGGCGGTCGGACGCGAGCTGAAGACGCCCGGTCCGGCAAGCGTTTACTCGGAGGGCGATCGCGTCCGCATCGGCGCCAGGTTTCTCGATCAGGCGAATCGCTCGGGCCAAGCGTCGATGATCGCCGCGGCCGAGAAGCGCAAGGTGTTGGAAACGTACTCGTCGCCCTTCCTTTACACGTTCTTCCGGTTCTTTTCGACGGACGACTACGGTAGAAGCCTCAGGAACTACCAGCTGCTCCTTCTCGCGTGCATGGCCGCGGGTGTGATCGCGTTTGGCCGGCTCGCGCAGCTCGCGTGGCCCGTGACGCTCGGCGCCGTCGCAGTCTTCACGGCCTGGTTCATGCCGTTCGCATCCGACCTGCGCGTCGGTAACGTGAACGCGATACAGCTCGCGGCACTCGCCGCATACCTCGGCACGGTGACGCGCCTGCCCTGGCGCGGTCGCGACTTCCTCGGTGGACTGATCCTCGCCCTGGCCGTCGCGTTCAAACCGAATCTTCTCTTCGTTCCGGGAGCTCTCACGCTCCACTGGATCATGAGCAGGCGCCTGCGCAAGATGGCGGAGCACGCCGCCGGCGCCGCAGTCGGCGTCGCTCTTGCGGTCGCCGTCTCGGCCGCCGCGTTCGGATCGCTCCGGTGCTGGACGGATTGGCTCTCTGCGCTCGGGTCGCTGCCGGGCGACATCATCTCGGTGGAGATCGGGAACTTCGCGCCGTCGCGTCTGGCCGCCGAGAACCTCGGCCTCGATGCCCCGCTCACCTTCACGATCGTGGCGATCTCCGCACTCGCCGCCGCGATCTGGATGCGGAGTCGGACCGCCTCCCGGCGCGGCGGGGGGTCGGCGGCCGCCGATCTCGGCGACGAGCTTGTCGTGGCCCTGGGCTGCCTCCTCGTGGTCCTCGCCCCGCGCCTCGCATGGCTCCATTACTTCGTTCTGACGATCCCGATCCTCATCTTTCTCGCGCGGCCCCGCGAGGGAGCGACGCCGCGCGCCTCGATGCTGCGACGCGTTTTCCTGGCCCTGGCGGTGCTCGGTCTCGCGATCGAACCGGCCATGAACGTCGGCATCCCCGTCTCGGCTCGGGTAGCGGGGACGCTCGTCGTCGCCACGAGCGTGGCGCTCTTCGCGGTGGGCCTGAGGGAGCTCGCGTTCCCGGCGCGCCTCCCGGAGTAGCGGCTCGGCGCGGTCGAAGATCGCGGAGCTCGCGATTCCGCCTTATCAGCGTGAGCCCGCCCCTTCTATTTCGTGACGAGCTTCTCGATCCGCTCCATGCGACTGA
Organism: Acidobacteriota bacterium; assembly: GCA_016195325.1. NCBI lineage: Bacteria > Pseudomonadati > Acidobacteriota > Acidobacteriota bacterium. The sequence goes on along the minus strand of JACPZX010000016.1, from coordinate 65,561 downwards.
GCGCTTCCGAGTGGAGGCGATCCACCTTCTCGTGAAGTTCCGCGACCTCGAGCTCGGCCTTGAGGTTCACGTCGTACTCGATGTCGCCTCGGATCTTGTCCTTGGCCACCTGGCGGCTTTGACTCAGCAGAACGAAGACCGACAGGACGATGGCCTCGAGGGAGACCGCCATCGTGAGAAGGCCGTAGGGGAACGGATCGAATCCGGTCAGAGGCCGGATCCACGGGGCCTCGAAGCTCTGAGCCCAATGCGTGTTGAGCAGTATCCAGAAGAAGAAGAACAGCAGGTGAAGGACCAGAAAGGTCAGACTCCCCGAGAACTCCGCGATCCAGTCGGCCACGCGCTGGACCGCGGTACGAGTGTCCGCGACCTCCTGGTTCACGTTGCGAGACGCGGTGTGCCGCAGGAGTCCGACGGTCTGTCGTAACCTGCGGCCCGTGGCCGCGAGCAGATCCATGGCGGCGTCCGGGTGGCGTCGAATCAGGGCATCGAGGTCGTGCCGGTCAACCCGGATGGCCTCCATGTCCTCCTTGATCACGACCGAGGCGTTCCGAGGCCCCGCATCGAGCAGCGAAAGCTCGCCGAAGAACTCACCCGCCCCCAGCGTCTCGAGAACGATGCGACGGCCGGTGTTGTCCTTGAAATAGATCTCGACGACGCCTCCGGTCAGGACGTAGAGAGAGTCCCCCGGGTCGCCGACCGCGAACAGCTCGTGGCCCTGCGGGTAACGGACGGTCTCGACGTGGGCGGCCAGCGTCCGTCTTTCTTCCTCGTCGAGGTTCTCGAAGAAGGGGACATCGAGCAGCAGCCTCTCGTTATCGGGCGACATTCAACCCAGTCTCTCAGACCGGACACTCCGCGGCAAGGGGCACGCGCGCGATCCTGGTCCGCACTCAGGCGATCGCGCGGCGGACGACCCGGCCCGTGAGCGTGTCGGCGCCGATCGAGACGAACAGCTCGCGGCCTGCGATGGACAGCGCGAAGGCCATCCGCCGATCGAGTCGTGACGTGAGCGCGCTGATGAGGGCGGGATCGATCGAGTAGAGCTCGAGAGCCTCGGCGCGATGGATGCGCTCGCCCGACAGGCGTCCGGCCAGGCGCTGGGCGTCCTTGTGGGTGTAGACCACGACGCGCGGCGAGGCCTTCGAGGCCCTGTGCAGGCGGGCGGCATCCGGGCTGCCGACCTCGATCCACACACGGAGGGCGCCGGAGAGATCGCGAACGGTCATCGCCGGTTCGTCCGGGTCGGCGAGGCCGCCGGTGGAGAACGCGATCCCCTCCGCGTGCTCCATGGCGTAGGCGAGCACCCGCGTCACCAGGTACTCCTCGGATTCCGACGGGTGACGAGCCAGGCGAAGCGCGAGCGACTCGTAGACGCTCCGGTCGGCGTCCGCCAGATCGATGTCGAAATTGTAGATGGTCGCGCCGGTGGCCACGCGTCAGGAGACCATGATCTCAGGCTGCCGGGCCGCCGAGGTGGCGTGACACCTTCAGCTCCAGCTCGGCGAAGAGGGCCTTGCGCAGCTCGATCTCCAGGAGCTCCAGCTCCTGCCGCGTGTGGGGCTGACGGGGGATGACCCCTTCCACGCGCTGGCCCGTCGGCGGGTGCTCGAGCCAGATGACGTACTCGCGCACGTCTGCGCCGGGAGGAAGGTGCGCCACGCGCCTCGTGGGCTGCGACGTCGATTCGTACCCCGAGGTGACCTCCCGCGGGTCCAGGCGCCATCTGTCCTTGTCGATCCGATCCTCCTCGACCCTGGTCTTCTCGTGCGGCTCGCTGAGTTCCGCGATTGGGTGGCGGAAGCGTGTGGGAATCGAACCCACCGCGGCACGCTCTCGCGTACCGCCAACGGATTTGAAGTCCGTGCGAGACACCAGCCCCGATTCGCTTCCCCGGAACTCAGGTGACGAGAGGGCGCATCGTACCAGCGCCCCGCGGGAGCGTCAAAGCGCGGGGGTCAGATCCCGACGCGCGCCGACACCATCACCCCGCCCGGGATGGGCACCGGCGGCGAGAGCGTGAAGCGGCGCGACGTGATCGGATCCCACGACAAACGGTGATCCAGCCCATCGGCGTGGTTGAAGGAGTAGAAGGAGCGGCCGACGAGCGTCCCCGCGACGGATCCTATCGCCACGTCGCTCAGGTAGTGCGCATCCTGGAGGACGCGCGACCAGGCGATGTACGCCCCGAGGGTGTAGAGCCCGACGTGAGCCCACCGCCGCGCGATCGGTTGAAGCTCCAGGCGGCGCGAGAGGACGAAGTCGGCGTAGCTCAGCGTCGTGAACGCCGACGACGCGTGGTGGGAGTAGAAGGACCGGTGGTTGTCGTCCTCGCCCCGGAGGCGCCGGATCTGCCGCGGGCTCGCCCCGTCCGCCGCCGCGAACTCCAGCTCCGGCCTCTGGCGGCCGAGAACGTTCTTCACGATCCCGGTCATGGCGATGTTGAACCGGCGCGCCTCCCAGAGCCCCAGGAAATCGGTGACGTCGTCGCGCCACCTCGGGCCGGCCGAGGCGAGGATCGCCCCAGCCGCGATCGTCCCCGTCACCTCCGACGCGTGGCTCTCGATGAATCCGTGCGGCCGCGTGTCGCTCGCACCGCGGCGGAAGTGGTCGCGGACCTCCTCGTCGAAGATCGGCGGGTTGCCGAAGAGGAGGGGATGCTGCCGCGGTCCGATCCGCTGGTCGATCCCCTCGTCGGCCGCCCACGTGAGGACGACGAGCGTGACGTGCCGCCAGTGGTCCTCGACGAGGGGCTTCCAGAAGGGGCGCGCGGCCTGATCGTCGGTGGCGCGGCACGGCACGGCGCAGGCGAGGAGCAGAAGGACCGTGCACGGAACGAGACGCATCAAGGGGGATCTGACGACAGGCGGATGCCAATCGTCAAGGCGGCTCCTCCCTGGAGGATCTGCGGGGTGAGCAGCCTGACGCGCGGCGCCTGCGATCGGGGCGAATGCTCCGATCGATAGGCCCAGCGGCTGAGGCCGATCCCGAGAGCCGACCCCGCCACGACGTCGGTCAGGTAGTGCTCCCCCTCGCGGATCCGCGTGTACCCGATGTAGGCGGCGGCGCCGTAGAGGCCGGCGAAGGCGATCTTGCGGGAGAGGCTCCGGGGCCCGTACTTGCGCGCGACGACGCGATCGAGGTACGAGGCCCAGGTGAAGGATCCGCTCGAGTGCCCGGACGGGAACGAGCGGCGCTCGTCGGGTGCCGCCTGAAGCGCGGCGAAGGCGGCGGGGCCGAGCGCCTTGCGATCGGCGAACTCGAGCGTCGGGCGGCGCCTTCCGATCACCGCTTTCGTGAGCCCCGTGAGGCCGCGGTTCAGGAAGAAGGCGTCGGCCGCTCCGAAGAGATCGCCGCTCAGCTCGTGCCAGCTCCCGAAGTCGAGACCCAGGAGGACGAGCGGGGTGCCGTACCGGAACGTCTCGAGGCCATGGACGGCAAAGTAGTCGTGCCCTTCGGCCCCCGTGGTGAAGGTGTCGTGGACGGCGCGATCGATCCCCGGCACGCCGCGGAAGAGAAGGGGCTCCCTCGACTCGCCGATCTGGTGCCCGTACACATCCGCGGCCTTGTCGACGCCGGCGCAGAAGAGGAGCCGCCAGCCGTGGTCGCGCATGAAGCGCGAGACCGCCCCCTGGCTGTCTCCGTTCGGGTCCGCCGTCTGCGGCGGGGGGAGGACGAGGGCCGCGACCATCAGGATCGGGAGCATCGTCCCCAGACTAGACGCCGGTGGACGAAATGTCGCGCCCGATGACCGGTGGACCGGCGCGGGCGGCTGCGGGTAGTCTGCATGCCTTGCATGCGGCGCCCGGCCGGTTCCGGGCACTTCGGGAGATCCGTCGTGATCGAGAGATTCGTCAGGGGAAGCACGGCGCTCGGCTCGGTGTGCTTCATCGCGGCCGCGCTCTGGCAGAGCGCCGCGGGCGCCACGACGAAGGTGGCGGTCAGCGAGGAGCACGTCCGAGAGGTCCACCGGCGTGCGATCGTCGTCGACACGCACGCCGACACGCTCTGGCGCGTGCTCGACAAGGGGGACGACATCGTCTCGAGCGACGGGAAGGGGCAGGTCGATCTCCCGCGCCTCCTCGCGGGAGGGGTCGACGGGCAGTTCTTCTCGATCTGGCCGCAGCCCCTGTACGGCCCCTCGGGGTGGGTGAAGCGCAGCCTGAGGCTCATCGACGCGCTGCACGGCGTCGTCGCGAGGAGCGGCGGGAGGATGTTCCTCGCGACGAGCGCCGCGGACATCCGGCGCGCCGACCGGGAGGGGAGGGTCGCGGCGCTGGTCGGCATCGAGGGGGGGCAGGCGATCGAGGACGACCTCGGCGTGCTCCGCATGTTCTATCGCGCGGGGGTCCGCTACATGACGCTCACGTGGTCCATCAACACCTCGTGGGCCGACTCCTCGGGGGACAAGCGGGTCAGCCATGGCCTGACCGGCTTCGGCGAGCAGGTCGTGAGGGAGATGAACCGGCTCGGCATGCTCGTCGACGTCTCGCACGTCTCCGACGAGACGTTCGCCGACGTGCTGCGCGTGACGAGCGCCCCGGTGATCGCGTCGCACTCGTCGTGCCGCGCGATCTGCGACGCGAAGCGCAACATGACCGACGACATGCTGCGCGCCCTCGCGAAGAACGGGGGCGTCGTGATGATCAACTACTTCTCGGCCTTCATCGATCAGGACTTCGCGAAGGCCGCGGACAAGGCCGAGGACGGCGCGAAGGAGACGATCTCGAGGATCGCCACCGAGACGCTCGGCGATCCGGTCGCGCGCGAGAACCGGATGTGGGAGATGTACACGCAGCTCGACGGCGCGATCCCTCCGCCGTCGATCGAGCGCGTGCTCGATCACATCGAGCACGTGATGCGGGTGGCCGGCCCCGATCACGTCGGCCTCGGCTCCGACTTCGACGGCATCACGAGCGCGCCGAAGGGGCTCGAGGACGTCTCGAAGCTGCCGGCGATCACGCGAGGGCTCCTCGAGCGCGGCCACTCCGACGAGGAGGTGATCCAGGTTCTCGGCGGAAATTTCCTGCGCGTGTTCGAGAGCGCCGAAAAGATCGCCGCGACCGCGCCGGCACGTTGACAGTTTTTCGAGGGCTGCACTATATTGCGCGCCGTGGTCATTGAGTGTCTCATCGGACCCCGCGTGGCGACGGACGAACGGCCACGGGGGGTCTTTTGTTGTTCACGGTCTCATAGGTCGGCGGGGTGCGGCCGCGCCCCGTCATCGTTGGTCGGGCCGGATCGTGGAACAGGAGACGGACGGCCCGTCGTTTCCATGGAGGTGAACCCAGCGTGCCGATGAAGAAGAAGACCACCAAGAAGAAGGCCGCGAAGAAGACCGCGAAGAAGCGCCGCTAGCAGAGCGCAGGCAAGTGTAAGGAGTCCTTCTCCGGAGAAGGTTCCAGCAGCAAACTTGAAGACAACCTTCCTGCCGTGGGGCTGTAGCGCAGCTGGGAGCGCGCATGACTGGCAGTCATGAGGTCGCGGGTTCGATCCCCGCCAGCTCCACCAGGAGTTGTCTTCTTTTATTTTCGGCCGGAGCTCCTGCGCTTCGCCGACATCCTGCCGGCCGCCCGGTTCAGCGGGTGCGCTCGCTCCAGGAACGGGATCGCCGGCCTCTTGCGAATCCCCATGTCCCTCAGCGCGGCGCGCAGCCCGCCATGATCGGCATCGACGCTGAGCCCCTTCATCAGGGTGTCCCAGGCCTCCCGGCGCTGTCCCGCGAGGAGGTGCACCTTCGCCAGGTTCAGGAGGATCTCGGGAGAGAAGAACTCGCTCGATGCCGCCTTCCTGCATATCGTCAGTCCCTCGCGGGTGCGGCCGAGGGCGGCGGCGAGGCAATAGCCGTAGTAAGAGGTGATGCGGGCCCGCCGCGCGACGTTGGGAGCCGACTCGTCCAGCTTGAGGCTCGACTCGAAGAAGGCGAGGGCCTCGAGTGCGTTGCCGGCCTCGAGCGCATGGAGCCCGCGGGCGAACGAACGATCGGATGGTGTGAGCTTGGTGGACAAGGCCGCCTCCGGTCCGGGGAATGTGCGGAGCGGCGAAAATATGGTGCCTCTCCGGATCACGGGCAACCCGGGGCGGGGGGCGCGAGCCCTCGAACGCGTCAGCCCTGCGTGCGCTTGCGGAGCAGTCCCTCGTTGACGTCGATCGTCGACGTTTTCTCGAGTCGGGCCAGGAGCGCCTGGTAGAGCGACGCGCGATCCTCGTCGAGCATCCGCCGCTTGAGCGTGGCGCGATCCGCGGCGGCCTGGTCCGGCGTCGCCGGCGTCTTCGCCTTGACCGCGAGGATTAGCAGGCCGTCGTCCGAGTCGTACGGACCGAGGACCGAGCCCACGGTCGCCGCGAAGGCGGCCGCCTTCGCCGCCTCGGTGATGGGCGGGGCGGGCTGGGATCGGTTGATCTGCGGGAGGCTCTTCACCTCGAGCTTCTTCTTCTCGACGCGCGCCGAGAGGGTTCCCGAAGCGCCCACGATCTCGGCGGCGGTGGTCCTCGCCTTCGCGCGGGATCGCGATTTCCTGAGATCGGCCTCCACGCGCCCCTTCACCGTCTCGAAGGGCGAGGGCTGCGGAGCGCGGACATCGGCGAGACTGAGGACGGCGAGACCCTGCGGCACGGTCACGGGGGCCGAGAACCCTCCCGGCTTGAGGGCGAAGAGGGCATCGTCCACCCGAGCGGTCCGGCGGGCTCGCCCTTCGCGAAGAATCCCGTGTCGCCCACCTTGTATCCCATCGCGGCCGCGCTCTTGTCGAACGACGCCTCCTGCGCCGCCAGCTTGCCCTGGAACGCCTGGGCTTCCACGCGGAGGGCCTCCTGCGATTTCGCCACGGCCAGCCCGCGGCGGATCTCGTCCTTCACCTCGCTGAGCGGATCGACCCCGGCCGTCCGGGCCTCCGTGACCTTCATGATGTGGTAGCCGAACGGAGTCTTCACGAGATCGCTGACGGCGCCGACGCTGAGCGAAAAAGCCGCGTCCTCGAACTCCTTCACCATCCGGTTGCGCCCGAAGAACCCGAGGTCGCCGCCCGACGCCGCGGAGCCCGAATCCTCCGAGCTCTGGCGCGCGAGCGCCGCGAAATCCTCGCCGCCGCGCGCGCGGGCGAGGACGGCGGCCGCCTTCGCGCGGATCTCGGCGTCCTGCGCGGGGGTCGCGTTCTGCGGGACCTTGAAGAGGATGTGCGAGGCGCGGCGCTGATCGGGGTGCGTGTAGGTCGTCGCCTTCCCCTTCTCGTAGGCGTCGTTGATCTCGGCGTCGCTCACCTGCGCCGACGCGGCCTTCGCCTCGCGGTCGAAGAGCACGTAGCCGGCCCGGCGGGCCTCCGCCGTCATGTAGTCCGCGCGGTGGGACTCGTAGTAGCTCTTCGTGTCGGCGGCGGCCGGCTCCTTCGCGTCGGTGAAGGACGCATCGGCGAGGAGCACGTAGTCGAGGTCGACCCTCTCGACCTCGGAGCGGAAGCGCCGATCCACCTCGGCGTCGTCGATTCTCGCGAGGCTGAAGACGGCGGCGCGCAGCTTCTCGGCGGCGATCTCCTTCTCTCGCTCACCCTCGAACTCGGCGATGTTGATGCGGGCCGACTCGAGGATCTTCCGGTACTGATCGGCCCCGATGAACCTGCCGTCGCGCTGCCACTGGGGCATGCTGACGATGTCGTCCTTGAGCTCGGCGGGGGTGACCCGCAGGCCGGCGCGCGTCGCCTCCCGCTCGGTCAGGTACTGCCCGAGCACCGTCCCGAGCGCCTGCTGGTCGACGAACGCGCTGAGCGCGTCGTCGCTGGCCTGGCCCGCGAACCGCTGGCGCAGATCGTTCTCGACGATTCCCCTCGTCTTGATGAAGGCCTTCGTGGGAATCGGCTCGCCGTCGACGTTGGCGATCCAGTCGGGCGCGCCCTGCTCCTTGCCCGCGAGACCGCCGCCCCACAGCCCGTACATCGCGAGCGCGAGGCTGCCCACCGTCGCGATGACGACCAGTCCGAGAATGATCTTCGTGACTCCCTTGCTCTTGCGCGCCCATCCCAGCATTCGCGATGTCCCCCGAGGAAGGGGTGCATTCTACGGTTCCGCGCGCGGTCGAGCAAGACCGCATTCTGTGGCCCTTTTCGGATGAGTGTGTTAGATTGAGGCGCCCCGCTGCCGATCTATCTCAACTAATTGAAAATAAGCTACTTATCAGCCAAGAACGGCCGGGGCTTCGAGCGGCCGGCACTCCGACTCTCAACGTTTCGGGATCCTCCCGGAATCGTGGGGCGGATCCGGGTGGCGGGACCATCATGGCGGTGAGAAGGGGAGGGGATCGGCCCGCGGTCCTCCTCGACTGGTTCACGGTCAGCTACCGGTCCATCGTGGGCGGATCCATCGCCCTCATCCTGCTGCTGTCGGCGGTCGGCGGCGCCCTCTACTACCAGTTCGTCTACCGCAACAGCCCGCGCGCGCGGGCGTCGACGTCGATCACGCAGGCGGAGGGGCTCCTCGAGAAGGCGTCGGCCGGCGAGGCCACGAAGGAGAGCGAGCCGCTCAAGCAGAACGCGGAGCGGCTTCTCGGCGAGGCCAGGCGCCAGTTCGACGCGACCAACTTCGAGGACGCCGCGAAGTCGGCCGAGCAGTCGCAGATGAGCAGCCAGCGCGTGATCGCGCTCGCCCACGGGGAGACGTCGCGCGCGGCGCAGTTCTACAAGATCGAAGGGGACGTCAAGGTGAAGCGCTCGCGCGAGCTGATCTGGGCTCCCGCCGCCAAGGGGATGACCCTCTCCGTCGGCGACCAGATCAAGACGGACTCGCGTTCCGCGGCCCAAATCATCTACTTCAACGGGACGATCACCACCGTCACGCCCGGCTCGCTCCTCGAGATCAAGGAGCTCTACGAGAACCCGACGACCCGCGTGCAGCAGGTGAGGGAGCGGCTCCACGAGGGGCGCGTCTCGTCGTCGACGCAGGATCCCCCGACCAAGGGATCGTTCCACGAGATCGCCACCCAGAACACGGTCGCCACCACCGAGGAACGCACCGAGATGGACGTTGCGTTCGACGACCGGCAGGCGACGACGCGCCTCGAAGTCCACACCGGGAAGGCCAGCGTCTCCACCCCCGAGGAGGGGGCCCGGAAGATCGCCGTCGAGGCGCAGGAGCGCGTCGAGGTCGATCAGAAGGAGCGGCTCTCGACGAAGGTCAAGCTGCCGGCCGCGCCGCTCCTGAACTCCCCCGTGGATCAGAGGATCCTCCCGCTCGAAGGAGGCGAGGGGGGGTCGGTCCAGCTCGAGTGGCAGGAGGTCGCGGAGGCGAAGAGCTACCATCTCCAGATCTCGGCGCACCCGCTCTTCTCGGACTCGCTCGTGGACAGGACGCTCGACACCACGTCCGCCACGCTGCCGCGCGCCGGCGAGGGGAACTACTACTGGCGGGTCGCGGCCATCTTCGACGACGGGACCGAGGGGCCAATGAGCGAGGCGAGAAAGTTCAAGATAGTCCCCGGGACGCTGGCGCCGTCGGGAGACGTGCAGCCTCCGCCCCTCGAAATCGACGACTTCCTCACCTTTGCGACGCAGGTCATCGTGAGGGGGAAGACCGAGCCGGGCGCCCAGCTCTCCGTGGACGGGGCGAAGATCGACGTCTACGACGACGGCACCTTCACCTCGGTCATCCCCCTGCGCAAGGCGGGACACCACACGCTGGTCTTCGTCGCGCAGGACGTCGCGGGGAACGCCACCCGCCTCGAGCGGGTCGTCGACGTCGACACCTATTGATGGTCCGGATCCGGATGCCCGCTCCCACTCTCATCCTCGTCGACGCGACCGTCCCCCCGCGGGGCGCGCGCGCCGGCTCGTCGAAGGGGCGCCTTCCACTCGAACGCGCGGAGCGCCGCCTCGAGGATCTCTCCCGCGGCGCGCTGGCCGTCTGGCTCGGCGAAAGCCGCGCGTCGGACCGGCGCGTCCGGGCGCTCGTGCGGGCGGCGGCGGGCCCCTGCCTCTCGGTCGGGCCGGAGCGGGGCCGCGGCACGGCCCGACGCTCCGCGTCGCTCGGCTTCGCGGTGCACCTCGACAGGTCGTCCGCCGCCGACGCGCGCGCGACGCTGCGCCGCCTGGCGCGCCTGAAGCCCGCGGGGCGGATCCCGTCCCGGGACGTCGCGGGTACGAGGAGCGCGCGGCGGTTCAAGATTCTCTCGGACATCACCCGGACCGCGAACTCGGTGCTCGAGCCGCGGCGCGTGATGGAAATCGTCATGGGAAAGGCCCAGTCCCTCATCCGGTCCGAGGCCTGGTCGCTCCTCCTCGTCGACGAGAACGAGCAGAGCCTGACGTTCGAGATGTCGCGCGGGGAGCGGTCGGCCGACATCAAGGAGCAGAAGGTCCGCATCGGGCAGGGCATTGCCGGCTGGGTCGTGCAGTACCGCAGGCCCGTCATCATCAACAACGTCTACCGCGACAGGCGATTCGACCCCCGTTTCGACATGATGACCGGGTTCAAGACGCGCTCCATCCTCTGCGCGCCCCTCATCAGCCGGGGCCGGATCATCGGCGTGGTGGAGCTCATCAACAAGCGCCGGGGGGGGTTCTCGCGGGAGGATCTCGAGACGCTGAAGGTCCTCGTCGAGCCCGGCGCCATCGCCATCGAAAACGCCATCCTGTACAAGCGTTCCACGGAGCTTTCCTTTACGGACGATTTGACGCATCTTTTCAACGGCCGCTACCTCGACCTCGCCCTCCGGAGGGAGGTCAAGCGCGGCAGGCGCTACCAGACCCCGGTGTCGGTGATCTTCCTGGACCTCGACGGCTTCAAGAAGATCAACGACTCCCACGGGCATCTCGCGGGATCGCGGGCGCTCGTGGAGGTCGGCGACGTTCTCCAGGCTTCGGTCCGGGAGATCGACATCGTCTGCAGGTACGGGGGAGACGAGTTCACCATCGTGCTCCCGCAGACCAATGCGGCGGGAGCCGCCGTCATCGCCGAGAGGATCCGGCAGAACATCGAGGCCCAGACGTTCCTCTCCGAGATGGGGCACGAGGTCAGGTTGACCGCCTCCTTCGGGGTGTCGTCGTACCCGGAGCACGGGCAGTCGAGGGAAGAGCTGATTCAGAAGGCCGATCGAGCGATGTACGAGATCAAAGAGAAGGAGAAGAACGGCGTCGCCCTCGCCACGTGAAGGGCCGCGCCGTCTTCCTTGACGGGAAAGGACGAGAGGTCACCGGATGGGCTTGAGGTCGCTCCTCAGTTTGTTCTCCAACGATCTGGCCATCGATCTCGGCACCGCGAACACCCTCGTCTTCGCGAAGGGCAAGGGGATCGTCGTCTGCGAGCCGTCGATCGTCGCGGTGAACCAGAAGACGGGAAAGGTCGAGGCGGTCGGCAAGGAGGCCAAGGAGATGCTGGGGCGCACCCCCGGCAACATCGTGGCCATCAAGCCGATGAAGGACGGGGTCATCGCCGACTTCGAGCACACCGAGAAGATGCTGGACTACTTCATCAAGAAGGCGCACAACCGCTCGCTCGGCGTGCACCCGCGCATCGTGATCGGCGTCCCGTCCGAGATCACCCAGGTCGAGAAGCGCGCGGTGAAGGACTCCGCCTTCCGCGCGAAGGCGACCGAGGTGTACCTCGTCGAGGAGGCCATGGCCGCGGCGATCGGCGCGGGGCTCCCCATCACGGAGCCCACCGGCAACATGATCATCGACATCGGCGGCGGGACGACGGACGTCGCGGTCATCTCGATGGCGGGCATCGTCTACTCGCGGACGGTGCGCGTCGCGGGGAACGAGATGGACGACGCGATCATCCAGTACATCAAGCGCAAGCACAACCTGCTGATCGGCGAGCGCACCGCCGAGGAGATCAAGATCAAGATCGGGTCCGCGTATCCGCTCGACGAGGAGCTGAGCCTCGAGATCAAGGGGCGCGATCTCGTCGACGGGATCCCGAAGACGATTCTCATCACCGACTCGGAGATCCGCGAATCGCTCGCCGAGACGGTGAACGCGATCGTCGACGCCGCGCGCGTGGCCCTCGAGCAGACGCCGCCGGAGCTGTCGGCCGACATCGTGGACCGCGGCATCGTCCTCACCGGGGGCGGCGCGCTGCTGAAGAACCTCGACAAGAAGCTCCGGGAGGAGACGGGCCTGCCGGTGTCGATGGCGGACGACCCGCTCTCGTCGGTCGTGCTCGGCACGGGGCGCATGCTCACGGACTTCACGCTGCTGAGAAAGGTCTCGATCGACTAGATGAGTCGCCGGCCCGCCGTCGTCCTCGTCATCGTCCTGGTCGCTCTCTTCGGGCTCATGGCCGGACAGGTGCGGGGAGGACCTCTCTCGAGGGTCGAAGGGCTGCTCCTGCGCACGGCCTCGCCCTTCCTCAGGGGGGCGCACCTGGCCGTCGCGGGGACCGCCGAGGCGGTCAGCGCCGTGACGGGCGCCGAGAGCCCGAGCCGCGTGCGCGATCTCGAGGAGCGGATCGCCGCGCTCGAGCTGCAGCGGCAGCGCTTCGAGGAGGAGGGGCTCGAGAACGCGAGGCTTCGGGCCCTCCTCGATCTGAAGCAGAGCCTGCCGGTCCCCACGGTCGCGGCCACCGTCGTCGCCAACTCCTTCCGCTCGGTCACGAAGACGTGCCTCATCGACCGCGGCACCGGCTCGGGCGTCGTCGCCGACATGCCGGTCATCAACTCGCAGGGGGTGGTCGGCCGCGTGTGGTCCGCCGGGTCGAGCCTGTCGAAGGTGCAGCTGCTGACCGACGCTTCGGCGGGCATCGCCGTGCTCGTGCAGCGCACCCGCGTGCAGGGGGTGCTGATGGGCAGGGGGGATCCCCTCCTCGAGCTCCGCTACGTCTCCACGATCGACGACGTGCGCACGGGCGATCTCCTCCTCACGTCGGGACTCGACCGGATCTACCCCCGCGGTCTCCCGGTCGGCGTCGTCGGCGAGGTCCGGGCGGGGGGAGGGCTCATGCGGATCGTGACGGTCGTCCCCAGGGTCGATTTCGACAGGCTCGAGGAACTCCTCGTGCTCACGCGCGTCAACCCCGACCAGGGCCAGGGAGAAATCCAGCCGTGACGTGGGTTTGGGGAGGTCTGGCGCTGCTGGGGACGCTCTTCGGGCAACTCTTCGTCTCGTCGCTCTGGCCCTCGAGCGCCATCTTCTTTGATCTTCCACTGCTCGTGGTCCTATACTATGGCCTCGACCGCGGGCCCGTCGCGGCGCTGCTGATTGGCGCCGGAGTGGGAATCGTGCAGGACAGCCTGACGGGGAGCCTCCTCGGAGCCGCTTCGGTGGCGAGAGGGCTCACGGGCTACGTGGTCGGAGCCGCCGGAAATCGATTCGTCCTCACCAGACCGCTCTCCCAGCTCCTGGTGATCGCCGGCGGGACACTCGCCGTGAGGCTTCTGGACCTTCTGACCCTCGTCGTGATGGGAAGGCAACTCGTCCTTCCGCCCCTCCCTGAACTGTTCGCCGGCATCCTTGGCAACACGGCCGTCGGCTGGACCGCATTCCAACTTCTTCGCAGAGAGAAAGCCGTTTGACCCAGAACTTCCGCCACACGAAAGGCTTCCAGGAGCACGTCGAGGAGCAGACCCTCTCGGCCCGGATCGCCGTCCTGTGGTGGGTCTTCGCGGCCGTCCTCGTCGGCTTCCTCTTCGCGTTCTGGTACCTCCAGGTCGTCGAGAGCGACAAGTACCGGACGATGGCCGAGGAGAACCGGGTCCGGCATCTCGACGTGCCCGCGCCGCGGGGGGCGCTCCTCGACAGGAACGGGCAGGTCATCGTCAGGAACCGCCTCTCGTTCAGCGTCGTGCTCGATCGCGAGAAGGGGCGCGATCTCACCCGGGCCTTCTCGATCCTCTCGCCGGTGATGCGCCGGACCCCCCAGGAGATCGCGGGCATCTACTACCGCGCGGCCGCGCGCCGGTTCAAGTACGAGCCGATCGTCCTCGCCGAGGACGTCGATCTGGGCACCGTGTCCTACGTCGAAGCCCGGCGCTCGGAGCTCTCCGGTGTCTCGATCGGCATCGACGATCGGCGCTACTACGAGGGTGGCGCGAGCGGCGCGCACCTCGTGGGCTACGTGAGCGAGGTGTCCGCGAGCGATCTGTCGACGGGCAGGGTCCCCGACGCGCGGCGCGGCGACTTCGTGGGCAAGGCGGGGCTCGAGCGGTACTTCGACTCGAGCCTCAGGGGCCGGCGCGGGTACCGCGACGTCATCGTGAACAGCGTGGGCCGCGAGGTGGGGGAGCTTCCCTCGGGGAACCTCCCGCAGCCCGGTGAGAACATTCGGACCTCCATCGATCTCGACATGCAGCGCCGCCTCGACCTTTCGTTCGGCGACAGGGCCGGCGCGGCCGTCTTCCTCAACACGCGCACCGGCGAGATCCTCGCCCTCACGTCGCGCCCCGGGTACGACTCCAACCTCTTCGTCACGGGGCTGAACCGGACGGTGTGGCGGGCCCTCATCGGGGATCCGGGGCACCCGCTGCAGAACCGCGCGTCGCAGTCGTCGTACTCACCCGGCTCGACGTTCAAGATGATCGTCGCCGCGGCGGCGCTCGAGGCGGGGGTCATCGACCCCTCGACGACCTTCTTCTGCCCCGGGCAGGCGGAGTTCTACGGGCGCATCTTCCACTGCCACGAGAAGAAGGGGCACGGCGCGGTCGACCTGAACGAGGCGATCATCAAGTCGTGCGACGTCTTCTTCTACAACGTCGGCAAGCGGCTCGGCATCGAGAAGATCTCCGCGATGGCCCGCCGGTTCGGGCTCGGCAGCCCGACGGGACTGGGCCTCGGGACCGAGGAGCCCGGCCTCGTCCCGGACGAGACCTGGAAGCAGCGCGTCTACCACGATCGCTGGTACCCGTCCGAGACGATCTCCGTCTCGATCGGCCAGGGGCCGATCCTCGTGACTCCGATCCAGCAGGCGATCGCCGAGGCGGCGCTGGCCACCGACGGCCGGCTCGTGTCGCCGACCTTCCGGCTCGGCGGCGAGATGGGGACGGGCTCCCTTCCCGAGCCGCACGGGGAGGCGCTCTCGGAGTCGACCCTGGCCGTCATCCGGCGCGCGATGTGGGGCGTCGTCCACGAGGCGGGCACCGGGACGAGGGCTCTCATCAAGGGCTTCGACATCTGCGGCAAGACGGGGACCGTGCAGGTGGTCGCGGCCTCCGTCGGCGTGAAGAACGAGCTGGAGCTCCCGCCCGAGCAGCGCGATCACGCGTGGTTCGTCGGCTTCGCGCCCTACTCATCACCCGAGGTCGCCTTCGCGATCCTCGTGGAGCACGGCGGCCACGGCGGGGACGCCGCGGCGCCGATCGCGAAGGACGTGCTCCAGATCTACTACGACAAGACGCGGAAGGCCCCCGGCCATCCCGCGACGACGGAGGTTGCGGTTGGTCCTGCAGGCACCGCCACGCGGGCGCTTTGACTGGGCGCTCCTGGGCGCGATGGCGGCCCTCATCACCCTCGGTCTGCTCATGGTCTACACCGCCACCGTCTACGAGGACCACGAGCCCTTCCGCAAGCAGGCGTACTCATGCGCGGCGGCGCTCGCGGTGCTGGCCCTCGTCGTCGCGGTCCCTTACCAGATCTGGTCGAACCTCTCGCTGCCGCTCTGGCTCGGCAGCCTCGTTCTCCTCGCCATCGTGCTCGTCGCGGGGACCGAGGTGAGGGGATCGAACTCGTGGCTCGCCTTCGGGCCGGTGCGTTTCCAGCCGGCCGAGGCGGCGAAGTTCACGACGGCCCTGTTGCTCTCGACCTACGCCGCGTCCCGGCAGGGTTTCGGCCTGACGCCGAGAATCCTCGCCGGGATGGGGCTGATCGTCGCGGCCCCGGTCGGGCTCATCCTGATGCAGCCCGATCTGGGAAGCACGCTGCCGTTCTTCCCTCTCCTGGGGGTGGCGGTCTTCCTGTCGGGGGTGCGCTGGAAGACGATCATCGCGGTGATGCTCCTGGGCGTTCTCTGCGTCCCCGCGTTCTGGCTTCTCCTCAAGCCCTATCAGAAGGAGCGTGTGATGATTTTCCTGGAGCCCGGGCTCGATCCGAAAGGGGTCGGCTGGCAGGTGCTCCAATCGCGGATCGCTGTGGGATCGGGCGGTCTGCTCGGGAAGGGACTGGGCGAGGGCAGCCAGGCCCAGCTCAACTTCCTTCCCGACAGGCACACAGATTTCATCTTCTCGGTCCTTGCCGAGGAGATAGGCTTCGCGGGCACGGCCTCCGCGCTGCTGCTCTACGGTATTCTGCTCTACGGCTGCGTGGCGAGCGCCAGGGCCGCCCGGGACAGACTCGGGCTCTTCCTGTGCATGACCGTCGCCGCGCTGCTGGGGTCGCAGATAATTATCAATATCGGGGTGATACTCGGGTTGATGCCGACGGCCGGCATCCCGCTGCCCCTCATGTCCTATGGAGGATCGTCCCTCGTCACGTCTGTCGGGGCGCTCGGGCTGGTCCTGAATGTGAGAATGCGATGTCTGGTGAATTGAAGAGAAGAAGAAGACGCGGCCGCCGCGGTGGGCGCGGTCGTGGTGGAAAGAGCCCGGCGGGAACCTCGCAGAAGGCTCCCGGCAACGGGGAGAACGGAACCGAAGAGCAGCCCATTCCGATCGAGGCGCTCGAGCCCGACGATTCGACGCCGGTGCTGGAGCTGCTCCCCGAGCCGGCCGAGGGGGACGAGGGGATCGAGCCCCGGCCCGTGGTCGAGGTGGAGGCCGAGCTCGACGAGCCCGAGCCGAGCCGCTCGCAGAAGCGCCGGCTGAAGAGCGCCGGGCCGGAGCGCACGATCGTCGTCAACGACACGTCGCGCGAGACCCGGATCGCCATCCTCGAGAAGGGGGCGCTCGCCGAGATCTTCATCGAGCGCGAGAACGCGCCCGGGGTCGTCGGCAACGTCTACAAGGGGAAGGTCTCCAAGGTCCTCCCCGGCATGCAGTCGGCGTTCGTCGACATCGGCCTGGAGCGCGACGCGTTCCTGTACGTGAGCGACATCTCGCCGGGGTTCGACGACTACGAGGGGCCGCTGAACCTCGACGACGTCGAGGGAGGGGACGAGATCCGCAAGGACGTCCCGAAGCCCGACCGCCGCGCGCCGATCCAGGCGCTCCTCAAGGAAGGGCAGGAGCTCCTCGTGCAGGTCACGAAGGAGGGGATCGGCACGAAGGGCGCGCGCATCACGAGCTACGTGACGATCGCGGGCCGCTTTCTCGTTCTGATGCCGCAGGTCGATCACGTCGGCGTGAGCCGCAAGATCGGCGACGCCCGCGAGAGGGCGCGCCTCCGGAAGGCGGTCGAGAAGGCGCGCAAGCACGGCCTGGGCTTCGTCATCCGCACCGTCGCCGACAGCGCCGGCAAGGAGGAGCTCGAGGGGGACGTCAAGTTCCTCACGGGCATCTGGGAGGAGATCCGCAAGAACGCGGAGAAGGTCGTCGCTCCGGCGCTCGTGCGCGCCGAGATGGACCCGCTCCTCAGGATCCTGAGAGACCACTTCAACGCCGGGGTCAACAAGGTCGTCGTGGACAGCCCGAAGGCCCGCAAGCAGGCCGTCGACTTCCTGAGCCTCTTCGATCCGGCCGACGTGAAGAAGGTCCACTACTACGACGAGGAGCTGCCGGTCTTCGACAAGTACGGCGTCCAGGCCGAGCTCGACAAGGCGCTCAAGAGCAAGGTGTGGCTGAAGTCCGGCGGCTACATCGTCATCAACCAGACCGAGGCGCTCGTCGCGGTCGACGTCAACACCGGGAAGTTCGTCGGCCGGCGCAACCTCGAGGAGACGGTCCTCAAGACCAACCTCGAGGCGGTCGGCGAGATCGTGCGGCAGCTGAGGCTCCGCGATCTCGGCGGCATCATCGTCGTCGACTTCATCGACATGGAGGACCGGAAGAACCGGCGCAAGCTCAACGAGGCCTTCGAGAAGGAGCTGATGAAGGACCGCGCCCGCACGAAGGTCCTCCAGATCAGCGACTTCGGCCTCGTGGAGATCACGCGGCAGCGCACGAAGAAGTCTCTCGAGAGGCTCCTCACGCGCTCGTGCCCGTACTGCACGGGCACCGGGAAGGTGAAGTCGAACCCGACCGTGCTCTTCGAGGTCCAGCGGGAGATCCGCCGCCTCGCGCCGAGCATGGACGGCAAGAAGCTCGTCATCCGGGCGAACCCCGAGGTGGCGGCCGAGATGGAGCTCGAGAGGGGGGTGCTCCTCGAGGGGCTCGGCTCGCGGAACGGCACGGAGCTGGTCATCAAGCCCGATCCGTCGCTGCACCACGAACACTACGACATCGTGAGCGTCTAGCTCCCGAACCGTCGCCCGCCCGGTCGAAGCTCGATCGGGCGGGCGGCCTCCCTCGTGCCCGCCAGGCTTGCTGCTACGGCAGCAGGTCGGTGGCAATTATTCCCCTTGACGCGTATCGTGGCTCACGGTAAGTGTCGCACGCTAGGCGCTCGCTCCGGAGCTTTCCGCATCCGTTCGATTTCTCGAGTCACAATTCGGCCGGTTCGCCCGCCGCTCTCCCGACCGGCGAGGCGAGTGGGGGTGAGGCCATGAGACGAACGCTCGCGATCCTGGCGATGGCACTGATCGGGTTCGCCGCCCCGGCAGCGGCGCAGAGTTCGAAGAGGGTGATTTTCCACTCGCGCCTCGCCCCGCACGCCGAGTACGCGGGAATCTGGGGATACGCGGCCGCGGGACGCGAGTACGCCCTGCTCGGCGAATACACGGGGACGATGGTCGTTGACGTGACCGACCCGGACAATCCCGTGGAGCGCGCGTACGTTTCGGGGACCGCGGTCGGCCTCGATCTCCGGGACGTGAGGACCGCGGGCCATTACGCCTACAGCTCAGGGAGGGTGTACAGCGACCCTGGCGGGCTCCAGATCATCGATCTCGCGGGGCTCCCCGGGACGGTGAGCCTCGTCGGCACGTACACGCAGTCCTTCAACTCCGGGGACACCCTGTTCGTCGACTCGCAGGATCGGATCTTCGTGAGCGGGCTCGGGGCCGGCGGCACGGGAGGGGTCAAGGAGATCTCCCTCGCCGACCCGATCCATCCCGTGGACCTCGGCCTGTTTGCCGGGATCCCGCTCCCGATCCCGACCTACGCGAGCCACGTGCGCGGCAACCTCCTATTCTCGTCGAACGTCTACGACGGGAACGTGCAGATCCTGGACATCACGAACCGCTCGCGGCCCACCGTGCTCAGCACCCTTCCGGAGCCCCTTCGATATTCCTGGAACGTGACCGTGACCGACGACGGCCGCCATCTCCTCGCGGCCGACTTTCGCAAGGACGGCGGCGGATACCTCTCGATCTACGACGTGTCGAACCCCAACGCGCCGTCGAGGGTGTCGAGCTTCGTCGGCCCCAACTCCGATCATCGCTTCCACACGTCGATCCGCGACGTCCGCGTGAAGGGGGATCTCGCCTACTGCGCGTGGACCGAGGACGGGCTGCGCATCGTGGACATCGCAGACCCGACGATGCCCGTCGAGGTCGGCTTCTACGACCAGATGCCGCCGGAGGAGGTCGGCGACGACCAGAACGTCCCCCCCGGCACCCGCGGCGTGTACCCGTACCTCCCCTCGGGGAACATCCTGATGAGCGACTACGAGGATGGCCTCTTCGTCCTTTCGTTCACGGGGCAGTACGGCATCCTCACCGGAACGGTGCGGGATGCCGTCAGCGGGCTGCCGATCCCGGGGGCCTCGGTGCGCCGGATCGGCGAGAACCGGCCCGTGTCGACGAATGAAGGGGGCCGTTACGCCCTCGACGCCGATCCGGGGCCGGTCACGCTCGGCGCCATCGCGCAGGGTTACAGGGGGCGGTTCGTCTCGACGACGGCCGCGGTCGGGCCGCGGAAGACGGTCGATATCGAGCTGACGCCGCTTCCGGCGGGCTCGATCTCGGGGGTCGTGACGACGGCGTCGGGAGACGCGCTCGAAGGGGCGCAAGTCACCGTCGCCGGCACCGCTCTTTCGGCGACCTCCGACGCCGCCGGGATCTTCTCCCTGCCGCGGGTGCCGCGAGGGGTCTACACCCTGCGCGCCGCGAAGCTCGGGTTCACCCCCGTCTCGGAGGAAGTCGAAGCAACGCCGCAGCGGCCGGCCAGCGTGAGCCTGAGCCTGGCTCCCGCGTACCTTGCCTTCGACATGGAGAGCGATCCCGGGTGGCTCGTCAACCCTCTCAACGACGATTCGGCGATGCACGGCGCCTGGGAGCGCGTGGATCCCATCGGCACGCACCTGTACTGGGGCGACCCCTCGCAGCCGGAGGACGATCACACTCCGGGGAGCGGCAGCACGGCATTCGTCACCGGCCAGGGCGAGCCCGGCGGGGGCGCGGTGAGCGCCGACGTGAAGCACGGGAGGACGACGCTCCGCACCCAGCTCTACGACATCTCGAACCTCGACCATCCCGTGATCTCGTACTTCTCGTGGTACTCAGCCTACCCGTCCAGGCAGCGCTGGCACGTGGACGCTTCGACGGACTACTTCGCGACCTGGTTTCCGCTCGAGGACGGGATCCCCGAGCAGGATTACATGCTTCCCCCGCCGACACCCCGGTGGCGCGAGGTCAATCGATCGGTGCAGACCGTCCTCGCGCGCCCATCCTCGGTCGGCGTCCGGTTCCTGGCGAGCGATTCCGACAACAACACGGGGAACGAGGACAACGTGACCGAGGCCGGCGTCGACGACTTCCAGGTCCTCGATTCCTGCGACGCCCGCGCCCTCCCGGGGCTCGCCGACGCCGACGGGGACGGCATCAGCGACGCGTGCGATTTCTGCCCGGCCGACGCGATGAACGACGCCGACCAGGACGGCTGGTGCTCCCCCGATGACAACGCCCCGGCGGCGTTCAACCCGCTCCAGGCCGACGCGGATGGGGACGGCATCGGGGATGCCGGCGATGACTGCCCGGCGACGCCCAACGTCGACCAGGCCGACAACGATCGGGACGGGCTCGGAGACGTCTGCGATCCGGACGACGACAACGACGGCATCGCCGACGTTTCCGATCCGGACCTTGATGGGGACGGTGTCCCCAACGCCCTCGACAACTGCCCCACCGCCGCGAACCCCAACCAGCACGACCGGGACGCGGACGGCGCAGGGGACGCCTGCGACGGGGACGACGGCCTCATTGCCGGCGTCGAGGTGTACGACGGGAGCGCGCAGGGGACACCGGGGATCGATCTTCGATGGAAGGCCGAGGCGGGGCAGGGTGCCTATCACGTCTATCGCGCCACGCTGGACGGCTCGACGTCGCTCGCCGACGCGGACTGCTTCGAGCGGGTGGCTACGCCGCACGCGGTGGACACCGCGACGCCGCTTCCCGGAACGGCGTTCGTGTACGTCATGACGAAAGTTTCCACGCTGACCGTGAACCCCGCGGTCACCCCCGAAGAGGGGAACGAGGGCAGTCCCGGGTACGCCTCCTCCGGGGCCGAGCGCGTCGTGATCCGTCGCTGCCCCGCGCCGTTCCCCTTCTTTTCGGGGCAGACCCAGAACTGATGGGCGGCCCCTCGCAACGCGGCTGGTCTTTGCCGGCCGCGTTGCGATAGGATCGCCGCCTCCGGGACGGCCCCTCGGGGCGAGTCCTCCGGATCACCACATCGCCAAAGGGGGCTTCCGTGTCATCAGGCGGCGCGCGCGCGCTCATCGACTCGTTCAAGGACATCGTCTCCGTCTCGGCGGCGTGGGACGTCTCGCTCACCGATCCGAAGGCCCTCACCGGCGAGGTGATCGATCGCCTCGTCGAGAAGGCGGTCTTCGGCTCGGACGACGAGCAGGAGACCGCGCGCTGGCTCATCCACGAGCTCGCGAGGCTACGGGGTCTCGTCCCCGCGTCGATCCAGCCTCTCTACGACGCGATGGGGCGGGGCGAGGCCTCGGGCTTCACGACCCCGGCGTTGAACCTCCGCGGCCTCGCCTACGACAGCGCGCGCGCCGTCGTCCGCACGATGAAGAAGCTCTCGGCCGGGCCGGTCGTCTTCGAGCTGGCGCGCTCGGAGATGGGGTACACCTTCCAGAAGCCCGCCGAGTACGCGACGGTCGTCATCGCGGCGGCGCTTCGGGAGGGGCTCACCGGCCCCCTCTTCATCCAGGGGGATCACTTCCAGGTTTCGCCCAAGAAGTACCAGGCCGGCGGGGCGTCGCGGGAAGGGGAGCTCACGGCCCTTCGCGCGCTGGTGGTCGATGCGGTAGCGGCCGGCTTCTACAACATCGACATTGATTCGTCGACGCTCGTCATCCTCGATCGCCCGTCCCTCGTCGAGCAGCAGCGGGAAAACTTCACGGAGGCGGCGGGCCTGGGGGCTCTCGTGAGGAAGAGGCAGCCGGCGGGGGTCGTCATCTCCATCGGCGCCGAGATCGGAGAGGTCGGCGGAAAGAACTCGACGCCGGAGGAGTTCCGTACCTTCATGTCCGGGTTTTCGGCCGAGTTCGCGCGGCTCGGGGGCGTTCGGGGGCCCAGCAAGATCTCGGTTCAAACGGGGACATCACACGGCGGGGTGCCTCTGGCGGACGGCACCGTCGCGAAGGTCGCTCTGGATTTTGGCGTGCTTCGCTCGATCACCGACATCGCGCGCCGAGAGTACGGGATGGCGGGGTCGGTGCAGCACGGGGCTTCGACTCTGCCTGCCGAGGCGTTCGGGAAGTTTCCGGAGGCCGGGGCCGCGGAGGTCCATCTCGCGACGGAGTTCCAGAACATCCTCTTCGATCATCCGGCGTTGCCTAAGGAGCTTCGGGCGGAGATGTACGCGTGGTGCGGGGTGCACTGCGCCGACGAGCGGAAGGCCGGGATGACCGACGAGCAGTTCAACTACAAGGCGCGGAAGAGGACCTGGGGTCCGTTCAAGGCTCAGCTCTGGGGGCTGCCTTCGTCCATCCGGGAGGCGATGCGGGCGACGCTCGAGGCGAAGTTCGAGTTCCTCTTCAAGCAGCTCCGCGTGGACGGCGGGGCGGCCACTGTCGCGAAGTGGGTGAAGCCGATCGAGGTGAGGATGCCGCCGCCGGGGTCGGGGAGGGCGGGGGCGAAGTCGGCCGCGCCGATCGAAACCGGGCCTTCAGGGGCGATCTCGGAGGATTGATCGCCGGATTCAGCCGAGCCACTCCGGCGCCAGTTCTACGAGTGTGCGCAGGAACCGGATCGCATGATGCGATTCCCCATCGTCGGTCGAAGCCAGGTCCAACTTGAATCGGCCCCCCTCCTCCGTGAAGTACCGGTAGTACGTCGACTGAAACTCGTGCCTCAGCCGCCTCGCGCCGCTCGGCGAGCTGAGCGCCTGCCGGATCGACTGCTTCATCTCCTCTGGCGGCAACGCGAGCAGCCCGTCCAGAATCGGCGTGAGCCGCCGTGCGGCGGCGTCCGCCGAGGCGAATCCGAATGACAGCCGGAAAATCGAAGCCTCCCCAGAAGCGCCCACGATCAGCACCGAGGCCTCCGCGAAGTTCGACCCCCACACCGCCGCGTCGAGAAGAGGAATGTGCGCGTTGTCTGTGATCGCCGACGCCACGAAGAGACCGTCTGCGGAATCGATCCCCGGCACGAGATCCTCGATCCGGTAGACCACCGACTCGTCGAAACCCGCGGCGCGAATCGTCTCGACATCCGAAGACGAGAACGCGTACCGATCCTCCCACCGCGAGATCGACGAGGCCGCGAACCGGACCGACGATCGGACACCGAGGTAATGCGCCGCCGCCGACGAGGCGATCACCTCCGCCGCGCCGCCGATGTTCCCGACGACGCCATCGAGACACCGCCCGTCGTCCGGGAAGACGCCCCAGCGAAGTCCCGTGGCGACCACGGGAAAGGCGTCGCCGTCCGCATCGGTCCGCACGTTCGCCCCGAGCGACGCCATCAGCGCGTGCGGATGCCGCGGCCGATCGAGCGAGAAGACGTCGATCCCCCCGCGAGACCGACAGATCGCCGCCAGGATCTCCCCCAGATCCGAATCGACGTGCACTCCCGGGACCTCGAACAGGTGACACCGGTTGAAGTAGAGGTCGGGCACCCTCCGGATCGCCGCCGGCGTGATGTAGAAAAGGCACCCGGACGAGCCCTCCGCCACCGTGCTCTTGGATGTTCCCTCGACCGCATCGACGGCCACCGAGTACGTGACCGAACCAGATGAGCCAAACCTCTGTCCCGCGTAGAGCGTCGGGTTCGACCCGCGCTCGTCGGGCTTCTTTCGCACCCCCTCGCCGATCGCGATCTCGCAGACGGAATCCGATGCCGAGGCGAGCGAGAAGAGCCCCTCCGCCAGCGCGCAAGCCGCCGCGCGATCGTTCCGCTCCTTGATCGACTCCTTCGCCGCGGCGCGTTGATCAGAAGGTAGATCGAGCAGCGCCCCTCGGCCCCGCACCGTCACCGCCAGCGCCGCCACCGCGGCCGCCACCGCGAGCCGGGGACGATGCACGGTCTCCAACTCCCCGCGCACCGGACGCACCGCCTCCCGCAGCGGGATCACTCGACACTCGAGAAGAGTCAGCCCGTACAGCTCGAGGAGATCCCCCGCTCCAGCGGACCACGCATGGATTTCGTCCGGCCCAAGGAGCCGGGCCTCCCGCGAGAAGGAATTCCCCGGCGACAACCGCGAAGGAGGTATTTCGGTCCGAGACCCGGTGATGCTCACGCGCCGCGGCGGGCGAGGCGCAGGGCTCGTCGCTTGTCGGCGGCCGCCGCCTCGGCGCGCTCGGCGTCGGACTCGAGGACGAGAGGCGGCACGGGCTGGGGCTTCCCGTCAGGGCCGAGGCTCACCATCGTGGCGAAGGCGGAGGTCGCCAACAGCCGCCGCCCCGAGCGCGGATCCTCGCAGTGGACGTCCACGCGCACTTCCAAAGACGTCCGGAAAGCCTGCGTGATGCGCGCGTGGAAGCTCATGATGTCGGCGAGCTTGATCGGCGCGATGAAGTCGATGCTGTCGACCGACGCCGTGACCACGATCGAGCGGCAGTGGCGGATGCCGACCATCGCCGCCGCCTTGTCGATGAGGGCCATCACGCGGCCGCCGAAGACGTTTCCGAGGACGTTCGCGTCGCCGGGCATCACCAGCTCGGTCATGTCCACGCGCGAGTCGTCAACTCGGCGAGGAGCTGGAACGGGCGGCTGAGCTTCGCTCACCTCCGGCCGGTGACCTCTTTGAAGTACGCGACGATCTTCGGCGGGAAGTAGCGGGGGTCGAGCGAGAAGCTGCGATCCACCGACACCGCCGAGCGGAAGGCCTCCTCGGCCTGCTGCTTCGAGAGGGTGTCGGCGCCGTTCGAGAGGAGGTACTTCTTGTAATAGGTGGACCCGAGCATCCCCTTGAGCGTCGCGTCCTTCGGGAGGCCGCCGCTCGCCTGGAGAAGAGCGGGGAGCGCGTCGTCGTAGTGGCCGTTGAAGTAGGCCTCGACGGCGCGCCCGTACTGGGCCTGGGCCTCTCGCGCCGTGGCGGCGCGCCGATCGTCGAGGGAGCGGCGCGCGGCGCTGACCGCCCCCTTCAGCTCGGCGGCGCTCTTCGTGACGGCGTCGGGGGTCGCGCCGCGGCGCGCCCCTTCCAGGAGCCCCTGGATCTTCTGGGCGTCGGCGGGGGCGAGGTTCGTGCGGTTGTCGGCGAGAAATCCTTCGGCCTCGGTGAAGACGGGGTTGGCCTTCGCCACGGCGTCGGCGAGGGCCTTGTTCTGCGCCGCGCGCGCCTGGAGGGCCTCCTGATCTTTCCTCTGCTGCGCGAGGCGATCGTCCTCGGCCTTCTTCCGCTCGGCGCTCTTGCCGCGGAGTTCGGCGATCGCGCGGTCGAGCTCCTGGCGTTTCGCGCCGACGGCGGCCGGCGTTTGCCCGCCGCGGATGTCGGTGGCGAGGGTGTCGAGATGGCGCTTCTCGCCGTCGTCGAGGTACTTCGCGTTGTCGACGGCGAACTTCTGCGCCGCCGCGATGTCGGCCGCCGCGGCGTTGAGGGCGGAGGTCAGGGCGGGGTCGGGGCCCATCGGGACGGGTTGAATGGGGGCGGGCTTCGGCGCCTCCTTCACGGGAGGGGGCGTCTCTTTCGGCGTCTCCTTCACCGTCTCGGGGGGAGTCTCCTTCGGCGGTGTCGCCGCCGGGGGGGGAGGGGTGTTCTGCGCGACCTGGGGGGGCGCCCCGCCCGCCGCGGCGGCGGCCTCGGCGGCGGTGCGCGTCTGCCTCAGCTGGGCGAAGAGGTCCTTCGACTTCTGGATGACCTTCGCCTCCTCGCTGGCGTTGAGCTCGTCGATGGCGCCCTTGAAGTCCTTCTTCTGGAAGAGCGCCATGCCGAGGTAGTAGTGCGGGAGGTAGGACTCGAAGAACATGCCGCTGGACTTGAGGGCGTTGGCCTTCTCGTCCCCCTTGGCGTCGATCGCCTCCTTCAGGAGCTTGATCGCCTTCGCGTACTCGCCCGCGTCGTACGCCGCCTTGCCGTCCTTGTAGCTCGACTCCCATCCCGCGAACGCGGGCGAGGGGAGGGCGAGCGCGAGCAGGAAAAGCACGGCGGCGGCGACGCGAACGGCCTTCATTTCTTCTTCTGCGCCTCGTTGAACAGCACGACCATCTCCTCCGAGAAGACCCCAGAGGCGAGCGTGTACGCGGAGTCGAGCGCGTGCACGCGCTGGAACTCGAGGATGGCGAGGTTCCGCCAGATCTCCTTCTGCCCCGGCTGCTCCGACGCCTTGCCGGCGTAGGCCATGCCGAGGTAGAGGTGGAGCGTCAGATCGTCGGTGGTCGTGCGCTTCATCTCTTCCTGGAAGAGGGAGATCGACCTGTCGTAGTTACCCTGGAAGAAGGCCTGCAGGCCGCCCACGAGGGCGTCGGCCTTCGTCGAGGCGGCGGTGGCCGGCTTCGAGGCGGCGGGTGGAGCCGCCGTCGAGGTCGCGGCGGCGGACGGCGGGGCCTTGGGCCCCGCCTCGATCGCGTCCGAGATCTTCCGGAGCTTCAGGTACGCGACAGGGTCGTGCTGCACGACGCCGGCCGCCTCCTCCCTCTGCAGGCTCTTGAGGGCCTCGTTCCCCTTCCCCATGTGGTACTGGGCCATGCCGAGGTAGTAGTACGGGATGTACGACGCGTGCCACATCCCGTACGTGCGCACGTTTCTCTCCGACTTCGCGTTGAGCTTGAGGGCCTGATCGATCTTCGCCTCGACCCCCTCCCAGTTCTCGAGCTCGGCGTCGGCCACCGCCCTCTGGTACGCCTCGTACCAGGGAGGCGAGCCCGGCGTCGTCGGCGAGGCCTGGGGGAGAGGGGCCGCGACGGCGGGCAGGACGGACGCCCAGATCGCGGCCCCGAGGAGCCAGATCGTCACCGCGGCGTGACGCCGCGGGTCAGAACCGGAAGATCGTCGAGACGACATAGGCATTCGCCAGTTTCGAGAAGTCGGCCGCCGCGTCGATCTGGAACCGGTCCTTGACGACGACGCCCGTGCCGACGGTGTAGTGCGTGACGACGTCGCGCGGGGGGAACGAGTCGTTGCTCGAGAAGCTCGACTGCCCGTTCTTGAAGTCCGCGAAGACGCGGGCGTTGTGCTCGCTGTACGCGCCGCCGCGGACGGCCCACGGGACCGATCCCGCGGTGAAGACCCACTCGCCGCCGAGATGGAACTCGTCGGTGTCGTGGATCGTGAACTTCGCCTGCTGGTCGAAGATCGTCAGCACGTTCAGCCCGGACTGGAAGCCGTCGAGGAGCTGCGAGTACTTGATGTGCACCCAGTCGAGCGAGACGGTGAGCGCCGCGAGCGGCCGCCACGCCGCGCCCGCGCCCCAGCTGTCGGGGGTGTTGAAGGTCGTGCTCAGCGGGCTCCCGAGCGACGCCGCGAAGCCGCCCCCGAAGAATCCGTCGTTGGCGACGGTCTCCGCCACCTTGAACTTCATGCCGCCGCGGTAGACGGCGCCGAAGGAGAGCTTCGACCACGGGCGCCAGTGGACTCCGGCGTTGAAGGCGAAGTCGGTGTCGGTGGAGTTGATGTCGGTGGTGTAGAGCGTCTGCGGGATGTTGAAGGTCGGGCTGTTCGGGTCGCTGCTGTCGGTCAGGGTGTTGGTGACGCTCGAGCGCAGGCTGAGGACGCCGATGGCCACGGTCGCGCCGACGGAGATCTTGTCGGTGATCTTGGCCGCGCCGGAGACGTTCCAGACCGAGAGGTCGGACTGGATCGATCCGCGCCCGCCCAGGACGAAGAGGTTCGACGGGTTGTTCGGGTCGAACGACAGCGCGAACGCGTTCGAGGTGTTGTTGTTGGTGGTGTTGAGCTCGAGGCGCGAGATGCCGGCCGCGAAGCGCTTCCACGGGTAGACGTAGGAGATGAACGACGGGCCGAAGGTCGCCCGCGGATCGGTCGTGGAGACGATTCCCTGGCCGCCGCCGAACGCCTGCTGGATCGACGACGAGTCGGCCTTCGAGTCGCGGATCTCGGTGAAGAACTCGGGGCGCGCGAGGAGCATCAGGCCGGCCGGGTTCGCGAGCGAGGCGGTCGCGTCGTCGGCGACGGCGATGAACGCGCCGCCGAGCGCGATCGACCGCGCTCCCGGGTTGCTGAGGTTGAACCGGAAGTCGCGGAAGACCTCTTCGTCGGTGATCGCGAAGAGCGCGGCCGATCCAGCGAGGAGCACGGCGAGCGTCAGGGCGGCCGCCCGGGCGATGAATCGCGTTTCACTTCTCATGCATCTGCCTCCATGGTTTCCTGGGCCCCTCTGGACTCCGTCGTCCAACCGATGGGATGGGCCGTGTGAACTCGAATCGTCGGCGCCGGCTCAAGGAACTCCCGCCGGCATCTTCGACTTGTAGGAGAATCCGGGCATCATCTGGTGCTTTCGGGTCCACTCCCCCGGCGCGATCTGCACGTCGCGCAGGGTCACTTCCTGGAACTCGGGATTCCTGAGGACGACCTCGTAGCGGCCCGGTGGGAGAGGGACGACGAGGGGGGTCGTCGGTCCCGCGTGCCCCGCCTCCGCCGGCAGCGCCGTCGCCTTCCCCCCGCCTGCCTCGCGGATCGCCGTGACCTCGGCCCACGGCTCGGCGTCGATCGCGAGGAACCCCGCGGTCGTCGCCGCGGCCGGGGCGCCCGTGGACGCCGGCGGCGCCCCGGAGGGGGCCCCCGACGGGGCGCTCTGAGGGATCGTCGTGACGGAGGGTTGGGCGGGCTTCGAGCTCCTCATGTAGAGCACCACCCCCACGATGAGCGCGAGGACGGCGGCGCCGCCCAGGATCATCGGCAGGGGCGAGCGCGCCGCGGCCGGCGAAGCGGCGGGCTGCCTCATGGCGGCAGGTTTCGGCGTGGCGGTCGGGGAGGGCTTCGCCTCCGTCTTCCTCTCCCCCTTCGGGAGGGGCTCCGGCCTGCTGACGGCGCGGGAGGGAGGGGTGAACTGCTCGGTGGGACGATCCGGGCTCACCGGCGGAGGGGGCGCGGGGCGCGAGGGTGTCTGCGTCTGCGGCTTCGCCGCCACCGGGGGCGCGGGCTGCGGCCCCGAATCGTCGAGCCTCAGCGTCAGGTTGGGATTGCCGGCGTCGCTCCGGGCCGGGTCGTGCCCGGTCTTCCGCTCCTCTTCAATCTCGGCGAGGATCTGCTCGATGCTCCCCGAGCGCGCCCCGGACCCCGAGGACCCGGACGCCTTCTGCGCCCCCTCGCCGTCGAGCATCACCGTCTTGTCGCTGCCGCCGAGGCGGCGCTCGACGACGGTGAAGAGCGCCGTCGCCTCCCGGTTCTCCGGATCCTTCTTCAGCACCTCGCGGAGCATCGCGGCCGACTCGATGAAGGAGCCTCCTTCGAAGAGCCGCCGCGCGTTCGAGATGCCGGCTCGCGGGTCGAGGCTCGCGGGCGCCATCTGGCGGACCGTCGTCAGCTCGGCGTCGATGTCGCGAATCACCGCCTCGAGATCGTTCGCGAAGTCCTCGCCGGTCTGGAAACGGACGGCGGGGTCCTTCTCGAGCGCCCGGCGGGAGATGGCGACGAGCCTCGGCGGGAGCTCCCGCTCCGTGGGCATCTCGCCGGGCGAATCGTGGACGATCTTGAACATGACCTGCGTGATCGTCTCGCCGGGGAACGGCTTGCACCCCGCCATCATCTCGAAGAGGATGACCCCCGCCGAGAAGAGATCGGAGCGCCCGTCCACCATCTTGTCGGCGCGGATCTGCTCGGGCGACATGTAGTCGACCGTCCCCAGGACCATCCCCGTGCGCGTCATCTCGGAGCTGGCGAGCTTGGCGATGCCGAAGTCGAGGATCTTCGCGGTCCCGTTCTTCAGGATGTAGACGTTGGCGGGCTTGATGTCGCGGTGCACGATCTGGAACTGGTGCGCGTAGTTCAGGCCGTGCAGGATCTGGCTGGTGATCTTGAGCCCCTCCTTGAGGGGCATCGGGCCGTCGCGCTTCATCTTCTTGTGCAGGTCGACCCCGTCGAGGAACTCCATCGCGATGAAGGGGATTCCCTCTTCCTCGCCCATGTCGTAGATGGTGACGATGTTCCGGTGGGTGAGCTTGGCCGCCGAGCGGGCCTCGCGGTAGAAGCGGGCCTTGCTCTCCGCGTCCATGCCGCTCATGGACGCCATCATCGTCTTGAGAGCGACCTCGCGCTCGAGGACCGGATCGAAGGCCTTGTAGACGACGCCCATGGCGCCGCGACCCAGTTCTCCGACGATCTCGTACTTGCCGAGCTTCTGAAGCGCCATGGGCTCCTATCCCGGCAGGGCGGGGAGCGAGTGAGGCAGGGACATCGAGAGCGGAGCGAGTGGCTTACTTCAGGCCATGTTCCTCACCAGGGTCGGAACATTACAACCAGAAGCGAAGTCGTGTCAACGATTGGGGTTCGTCCCTTGCCGCCGGCCTCGTCACCCGAATATACTGCCTGCTGGAGTCCGCGCTCCTCCGCGCCCTCAAAGGAGCCCATGAAAAATCCAACCCGATCGACAGCCGCCGCGTCCCTCGTTCTCGCCGTCTCGTCCTTTTTCGCCGTCCCGGCCTTCTGCCAGGTCGTCGCGCGCATCGAAGGGATCGCCGCAGACGAAGCGGGGAATCCGCTCGAGGCCGTGGAGATCAGCCTCAGGAGAGTTGACACCAACGCCCTGCTCAAGCCGGCGAAGACGAGCAAGAAGGGCTCCTACCTCTATATCGTCGAGCCCGGCGAGTACATCCTGATCGCGAAGAAGGAAGGCTACCTGGTGGTCCGCCAGCTCTCCGAGATCACCAACGGGGACGGCGTCAAGAACTCCATCACATACTTCTTCAACGAGAAGCAGGAGTTCGAGAAGAAGGTCCACGTCTTCGCCACGGGCGACCTGACCAGCAAGTCGAGGAACAAGATCGACTGGGTCCTCACCACTCCCGACAAGCACATGGCGACCGTCAACAAGCTCTACGCCGAGTACAAGGGGGTGCCCGCGACCGATCCGGGCAAGCCGGCCGAGCCGGGGCAGGCGCTCCCGCCGCCGACGGCGGGCACCGGCGACAAGAAGACGTCGTTCGAGCTGGCGATGGACAAGCTCGATCAGAAGGACTACGCCGGCGCGATCCCGCTCCTGAAGGAGTCGGTGGAGAAGGCCCCCGACGATCCGAACAACGCGGAAGGCTACTACCGGCTCGGCCGCTCGCAGTTCGAGACCGACGCGCTTGCCGACGCGGAAACGTCGCTGAAGAAGGCGAAGGCTCTCGATCCGACGAAGACCGGCGTCAGCTTCTATCTCGCGCGCGTGTACGACAAGAAGGGACGAAAGATCCAGGCGGTGCAGGCGCTCGAGGACGAGAAGACGCTGAGCCCGGACAGCGAGGCGGTCGTCGACGCGCTCGCGGGCCTGTACTCCGACACGGGACAGCCCGACAAGGCGATCGAGCTGTACCAGGGGATGATCGCGCACAACCCCGACGACCTCGACGCGTACACCTCCCTCGCCGCGCTGTACAAAGAGACGGGGAACAAGGCGAAGGAAGAGGAGATGTACACGAAGCTCGGGGATCGCGATCCCACGGGAAAGTCTCTCTACAACCTGGGGAATCTCGCCTTCAACCGCGACGAGCCGCAGAAGGCGGACGTCTACTACAAGAAGGTGCTCGAGAAGGACCCGAACCACGCCATGGCCCACTTCCAGCTCGCCTACACGCTGGTGAAGCTCGGCGATTTCCCCGGAGCGGTCGGCCACTTCGAGACGTTTCTGAAGCTGAGCCCGAAGGACGCGAAGGCCGCGGAGGCGAAGCAGATGGTGCAGGAGCTCAAGAAGCTCGCGCCTCCGGGCAAGGCCGCCTCGAAGGGCTAGCCGGGGCGACCGGCGAGAGTCCACATCCGGCCGGCGCCCGCGCCGGCCTTCCGATACGACCAGCAGAGATCCGTGCGGCACGACGTGCACAGATCCGAGGCGTGGATCCCGAGGGGATCGAGGCCGCACTGTTCGGCCAGGGCCCGGTTCGCGGCCACGAGGTCGACCGTCTCACGCCCTCCGCGCTCACCGAAGATCCCGCGCCTGTCCGCGTCGGGAAAGGAGCGGCGGAACGGCGCGAGGACCTCCTCGCCGACCTCGTAACAGCACCCCCGGATCGACGGCCCCATCGCCATCACCATCCGCCCTGGGCGCGCGCCGCCGCGGATCGTGAGCGTCTCGATCGCGGCGGGCACGACCCTCGCGAGCGTTCCGCGCCACCCCGCGTGCACGACGGCGAAGGCCCCCGACCCGGGGTCGAGGAGAATCGCGCCGACGCAGTCGGCGGTCGCGATGGCGGCCGCCCCGCCCCCGGTCGTGACGGCCACGGCGTCCGCCTCCGGGGGGGAGGTCCCGCCGCTCGCGCCGGCGGGGGTCGCGACGATCGAGCCGTGAACCTGCCTCGGCCTCGAGATCGGAATCCCGTCGAGGGCGATCCGCGCGAGCAGGCCGGCGGGGATGGCGGTGCCGGACGCGATCGTCCCGGCCGGGCGGAGCGTGAACATGTGAGCGAGCCCGGCGCCGGCCAGCGGGCCGCAGACGAGGGCGCGGTCCCCGGAATCGGTCTGAAGCGTCGTCCAGTCGGCCATGGCCGCGAGGCTAGCCGCGCGCATTCTCCGTGTCCATCGGCCGTGCCTTGACATTCACGGGGTGCTGCCTCAGACTACCCGGCCTCTCGATCCACAGGACTCGTCGTTGTCGCGCGATCTGCATGACGTCGCGATAGGGAGTTTTCTTCAAACAGTGATGCACTTCCTGCAGCAGCCCGCCGCCCCCGCCGCCGAGGCGCCCAATCTCTTCTTCCAGTTCATCGTCCCGATGGGGCTGGTCTTCGTCATCTTCTATTTCCTCATGTTCCGCCCGGCGAGCAAGAAGCAGAAGGCGGTGGAGGCCATGCTCAAGTCGCTGAAGAACGGCGACCGGGTCATCACGAGCGGCGGCATCTACGGGACCGTCGCGGGGATCACCGACGACATCATCCAGCTCCGCGTCTCCAACGGCGTGAAGATCGACGTCGCGCGCAACGCAATCGCCGGGCTCCAGAAGGAAGAGTAATCCCTCGGAGAATCGAATCGTGTCCAAAGACCTGAGATGGAAGCTGCTGCTCATCCTCGCCGTCGTGGCGATCACGTCGTTCATGGTCTTCCCGGTGCAGGAAAAGGTGCACCTCGGGCTCGACCTGAAGGGCGGAATCCACCTCGTCCTCCAGGTGAGAACCGATGACGCGGTGAAGGCCTCGCTCGATCTCCGCTCGACGTCGCTGACCGAGCAGTTCAACCGGCGGGGGCTCAAGGTCGCGCACATCAACCCGGATGTCGCGGGGGGCGGGCTGGTCATCGTCGGCGCCGACCCCGTCGCGCAGGACGAGTTCCGCAAGGTGTTCTCGGAGCAGCTCCCCTCGTGGCGCGTCTCGAAGGAGGGGAACGACTTCAGGGTCACGATGGGGTCGCAGGAGCTCTCGTTCGCCCGCGAGACCGCCGTCACCGACACCCTCGAGCGGATCCGCCGCCGCGTCGACGCCTTCGGCGTCGCCGAGCCCAACGTCCAGCGGCAGGGGCTCAGCAGCGACCGCATCCTCATCCAGCTCCCCGGCATCGAGAATCCGGAGCGCGTGCGAGATCTGCTCTCGACCCCCGCCTTCCTGGAGTACAAGCTGGTGAGCCTGCCGGCGAACTTCCAGGGGCAGACCTTCGGCGGCCTTCCCGACGAGCCGAGCGTCCTCCAGATGTTCGGCGGCACGCTCCCCCAGGACACCGCGGTCTTCCCCCAGGAGAAGATCGGGGCGGACGGGGCGCGGCAGACGCTCTACTGGCCTCTGACCGTGTCGTCGCCGATCAGCGGCAACGATCTCGTGCTCGCCCGCCGCGGCCAGAACAATCTCGGGATGCCGGCCGTCGACTTCCAGCTCACCTCCGATGCGGGCGTCCGGTTCGAGAAGCTGACGCGCGAGAACCTCCACAAGCAGCTCGCGATCCTTCTCGACAAGAAGGTGATCTCCGCCCCCAGCATCAACGGCGTGATCAACACGAACGGCATCATCGAGGGGAGCTTCTCCATCGAGGAGGCGGACGACCTCGCGCTCAAGCTGAGGTCGGGCGCGCTCCCGGCCGGGACCAACGTGATCGAGGAGCGGACCGTCGGCGCATCGCTGGGTCTCGACTCGATCCGCAAGGGCGTCACGGCGTCGGTCGTCGGCCTCGGCCTCTCGGTCATTTTCATGCTCGTCTACTACAGGGGCGCGGGCATCAACGCCGTGGTCGCGCTCGTCATCAACATCCTGATCATCCTCTCGATGATGTCGTACCTCGGCGCCACGCTCAGCCTCCCCGGCATCGCCGGCATCATCCTGACCTTCGGCATCGCGTTCGACGCGAACATCCTCGTGTTCGAGAGAATCCGCGAGGAGCTGCGCCTGGGGAAGACCGTGAGGGCTTCCCTCGACGCCGGCTTCAAGCGCGCCTTCAGCGCCGTCTTCGACTCGCACGTCACCGCCGTCATCTCGTCGCTCGTGCTGATCCAGTTCGGCAGCGGCCCCGTCAAGGGGTTCGCCGTCTCGCTGTGCATCGGCCTGATCGCGAGCATGTTCACGGCATTCTTCGTCTCCAAGGCGCTCTTCGACTGGAGGGTCGGCCAGGGCCGACGCGTCGAGCGGCTGAGCATCTGAGGAACCGATGCAGATCCTGACAAACCCGAAGTTCGACTTCCTCGGCAAGAAGAAGTATTTCGTCACCGCCTCGCTGCTCGTCGTGGCGCTGAGCATCACCTCGCTCGCGATCCGCGGCATCCCGCTCGGCATCGACTTCCGCGGCGGCGCGGACGTCCAGCTGAAGTTCCGTGAGACGCCGCCGACGCAGCAGATCCGCTCGGGCCTCGAGGCCGCCGGGTTCCACGGCGTGAGCCTCCAGGCGTTCGGCGCGGCCGCGGACAACGAGGTCCTCATCCAGATCGACGCGCACGCGCGGGGCAGCGCCACGGAGGAGCCGAAGGAGCAGGAGGATCTCGCGGCCGACGTCCTCCGCGCCATCCGGACACCCGAGGACACCGCCGCCGCGCAGGGGAAGGTCGATCTCAACGCCGCAGGGGCGAGCGAGATCAAGCGCAACCTCGTCTCGGCCCTGGGGCCCGGACGGGAGGACGAGGCGGAGCGCGCCGCGCTGGCGATCAAGCGCTACCGCAAGGAGCACGGAGAGCTGATCGCCGACGTCGCGATGGTGAAGGCGCTGCCCGAGATCACGCCGGCCGTCGCCGGATGGCTCGGCGCGAGCGCGATCGCCGGGCGCTTCTCGATCGTCTCGATCGACTACGTCGGGCCCGCCGTCGGCGCCGATCTCCGGAGCAAGGCGCGATGGGCGGTCGTCATGTCGCTCGTCGTGATGCTCATGTACATCGCCTTCAGGTTCAAGGCCTGGTCGTACGGCGTCTCGGCGATCGTCACCCTCGCGTACGACGTGATGGTGACCCTCGGGTTCATCTCGTTCTTCCAGAAGGAATTCGATCTCACCGTGCTCGCGGCCGTCCTGACGATCGTCGGGTACTCGCTCAATGACACGATCGTCATCTTCGACCGCGTCCGCGAGAACCTGAGGCTCCGCCGGAGCACGAACATCGAGAAGACGTTCAACGACAGCATCAACGAGACGCTCAGCCGCACCATCCTGACGAGCTTCCTCGTCTGGATCGTGCTGGTCAGCATCTGGGTCTTCGGCGGCAGCCGTCTCGAGCCGTTCTCGTTCGCCCTGCTCGTCGGCTCCATCTCGGGAACCTACTCGACGATCTACATCTCGTCCCCCGTGGTCGTCTGGTGGATGCGCTGGATCGCGGAGCGCAAGAAGGCCGCGGTCCGGGCCTAGCGCCCCGCCGCGCGGGCGCTCCGGCGCCCCGCCTCCTCCGGGAGCCGGTGTATATTCCCGGCTCGGAGAGCCCTCCCATGAAGGTCCGTTTCGAGGACATCCAGGAGAAGATCGCGGCCTACCATCCGGAGGCCGACTTCGATCTGCTCCGCAGGGCCTACGTCTTCTCCGCGATGGCGCACCGCGGCCAGGTGCGCCGGTCCGGCGAGCCGTACCTGACCCACCCCCTCGAGGTCGCGTACATCCTGGCCGATCTGAAGCTCGACGTGGTCAGCGTCATCGGCGGCCTCCTCCACGACGTCATCGAGGACACCCTCGCGACGCGCGAGGTCATCGAGGAGTACTTCGGGGCGGAGGTCGCCAGCCTCGTCGAGGCGCTGAGCAAGATCTCCCGCATCACGTTCACGAGCGAGGAGGAGAAGCAGGCGGAGAACTTCCGCAAGATGATGCTGGCGATGTTCGACGACATCCGGGTGATCCTCGTCAAGCTCGCCGATCGGCTCCACAACATGCGCACCCTCGAGTTCCTCTCCGCGGAGAAGCAGGAGCGGATCGCGCGCGAGACCATCGAGATCTACGCGCCGCTCGCCAACCGCCTCGGGATGGGGCGCATCAAGGCCGAGCTCGAGGACCTGTCGCTCCAGCACCTCGACGCTCCGGGATTCGAGATGCTCTCCCGCAAGCTCGACGAGCAGCGGCGCGTCAGCGAGGAGTACATCTCGGAGATCCGCCGCACGATCGAGGAGAAGCTGCGGGAGGCCGGCGTGCCCGCCGAGATCAAGGGGCGCGTCAAGCACCTGTACTCGATCTACAAGAAGATGCGGGTCCAGCACATCGACGTCGATCGCGTCTACGACTACGTGGCGTTCCGGATCATCACCGACACGGTGAAGAGCTGCTACGCCGCCCTCGGGGTCATTCACGGGCAGGAGGGGTGGCGCCCCGTGCCGGGCCGGTTCAAGGACTTCATCGCGATGCCGAAGCCCAACCTCTACCAGAGCCTTCACACGTCGGTGATGACCGATCGCGGCTACCCGTTCGAGGTGCAGATCCGGACCCGCGAGATGCACGCCGTCGCCGAGCAGGGGATCGCCGCGCACTGGAAATACAAGGAGGGGCGCTCGTTCGACAGGCGGGAAGAGCAGGGCTTCCAGTGGATTCAGCGCCTCCTCGATCTCCAGAAGGAGACCAAGGACTCGACCGAGTTCCTCCACGCGGTCAAGCTCGATCTCTACGCGGAGGAGGTCTACACGTTCACCCCCCGTGGAGAGGTCCGGGCCTTCCCCCGGGGCGCGACCGCCATCGACTTCGCGTACTCGATCCACAGCGAGGTCGGCAACCACTGCACGGGCGCCCGCATCAACGGCCGGCTGGTTCCCATCAAGAGCGAGCTGAAGAACGGCGACGTGATCGAGATCCTGACGTCACCCGCGCAGAGGCCCAGCCGGGACTGGCTCGCGTCGGTCAAGACGTCGCACGCGCGGCACAAGATCCGCCATTGGCTGAACGCCCACGAGCGGGGGCGGAGCCTCGACGTCGGGCGCGCGATGTTCGAGCGCGAGCTCAAGCGGTACAAGCTGAGCCTGAGGACGCTCGCCGCGGACGGGACGCTCGATCGGGCGCTGAGGAAGCTCGGGTGCGAGACCCTCGACGACTTCCACGTCCACGTCGGGTACGGGAAGCTGACGATCCACCAGCTCTTCGAGGAGCTGGTGCCCAGGGACGTGCTGCACCCGAGGGAGGAGCCCGCGCACCCCAGGCCGGCGGTGCGCGCGGGCGACAGCCGCGTGCGCGTGTCGGGGTCCGACGACGTCATGGTCACTCTGGCGCGCTGCTGCAAGCCGATCCGCGGCGACGCGATCGTGGGTTACATCACGTTCGGGAAGGGGGTCTCCGTCCACAACGCCCGGTGCCCGAACGTGGAGAACCTCCTCTTCGATCCCCACCGGAGGATCGAGGTGGCCTGGGAGGGGGACGAGCACCAACCGGCGTCGGGGCTGTACGACGTCCCGATCGTCGTCCACACGGAGGACCGCCCGGGGATGCTCGCGAGGCTGACCTCCGTCATCGCCGACGAGCGGACCAACATCCGCGACGTGGAGGCGCGCACGACCGCGGACGGGAAGGGGCGGATATCCCTCGTCATCGACGTGCAGGATCGGCCGCATCTCGAGCGGGTGATCGAGAAGCTTCGGAGCGTCGATGGAGTGCATCACGTCGAGCGCCAGATGGGCGCGTGAGGAGAGAGGATGATGGAGCGCAGGAGAATCGTCACGGACAGGGGGCCGGCGGCCATCGGGCCGTACTCGCAGGCCATCGAGGCCGGCGATTTCGTGTTCGTGAGCGGCCAGATCCCGCTCGACCCGGCCACCATGACGTTCGTGAGCGGGGACGCGGCGGCACAGACGGAGAGGGTGATGAAGAACCTCGCCGCGATTCTCGACGCCGCCGGCACCTCCATCGATCGGGCGGTGAAGGCGACGATCTTCCTCAAGAGCCTCCAGGATTTCGAGGCGGTGAACCGGGTCTATGGCGCGGCGTTCAGGGGGGACCCCCCCGCGCGGGCCACCGTCGAGGTGTCAGGGCTCCCGAAGGGGGCCCTCGTCGAGATAGAGATGATCGCGCTGAAGGGGAGATAGATCTAGGAGACGGCCTTCTGGACGCGGCCGGTCCGGAGGCAGCGGGTGCAGATCTTGACGCGCCGAACCGCCTTGCCGAACCGGGCTCGCACCCGCTGGAGGTTCGGATACCAGACGGCCCTGGTCAGGTTGTGCGCGTGACTGATGTTGTGACCGAACTGCGGACCCTTGCCGCAGAACTCGCAGCGTCTCGCCATGCTTTCGTCACTCCGGAACTCGTCGGGCCGTCAGCGGCCGTTCGTGAAGGGGAGCCTCACGGTAACACGACACCCCCGGCGGATCAAATGAAAATGATGGGGCGGGGAGGCTTCAGAGGTTCCGATTCGGGGCCGCCGCTCGGAAGTGCTTGCTTGTGACGGAGAGCGGCATAATATTGCCGCTGCGCCGAAACGGAAGAACCGGAACATAGCTCACGCGCGAACCAGTCGCCCCGCGGAGGTCTTGACGAACCGACCGGATCGTTTCGGGCACGGCGGGAGGCGACGACTGTTGATTGCAGCCCAAGCGCCTATGCCCACGCTCTTTTGTTTTGTCTCGCATTCTTTTGTCTTGACAAGGCGAAAAGCGTCACGGTAACTTGACACGCCGTTTTGGGTGCTGGTTTAAGTCGTTGACATCTGACGGATAGGAGAGACGGGGTGCTCTTCGGGCGAACCAAGAACCTGGTCGGTCTCGACATTGGGTCCAGTTCCGTCAAGGCCGTCGAGCTCAAAGATCTCGGCAAGGGGCGCGGGTACCAGCTTCTGAACATCGGGATCGAGCCCCTGTCGCCGGAAGCCATCGTGGATGGCGCGATCATGGACTCCGGGCTCGTCGCGGAGACGATCCAACGTCTCTTCACGACGAGCCGGATCAAGTCCCAGGAGGTCGCCATCTCGCTTTCGGGCCACTCGGTGATCATCAAGAAGATCAGCCTTCCCCAGATGACGCAGGAGGAGCTGGGAGAGTCGATCCAGTGGGAGGCGGAGCAGTACATCCCCTTCGACGTCGACGACGTGAACATCGACTACCAGGTCCTCGAGGGGCCCAGCCTCTCCGGCGAAGGGAACATGGACGTCCTCCTCGTCGCCGTGAAGAAAGACAAGATCAACGACTACACGACGGTTCTCGCCAACGCCGGAAAGTCGGCGCAGGTCGTGGACGTCGACGTCTTCGCGCTCCAGAACGCCTACGAGGTGAACTACGACGTTCCCTCGGACAAGGTCGTCGGGCTCATCAACATCGGGGCGGCGGTGACGAACATCGCCATCCTCCAGTCCGGTTCCTCGATCTTCTGGCGCGACATCTCGATCGGCGGAAACCTCTTCACCGAGGCGATTCAGAAAGACCTCAACGTGCCGTTCGATCAGGCCGAGCTCCTCAAGAAGGGGCAGGAGGTCGAGGGGGCGAACCCGGAGCGGGTGGCCTCGGTCCTCCAGGCGGTCGGTGAGCAGGTCGGCACCGAGATCCAGAAAACGCTCGACTTCTTCAAGGCGACCTCCTCGTCGGACCCGGTCTCTCTCATGGTCCTCTCGGGCGGGGGCTCCCGCACGCCGAACCTCGCGGCCTACCTCGGCCAGCGGTTCGAAACGCACGTCGAGATGCTGGATCCCTTCAAGAAAGTGGCGGTCAACGACCGACAGTTCCCCGCCGACCGTCTCGAGCCGCTCGCCTCGTGCGCGAGCGTCGCGGTGGGCCTGGCGCTGAGGAAGGTGGGCGACCGATGATCAAAGTCAATCTTCTGGCCGTCGCCCGCAAGGAGACCGCAGGAAGAAAGGCGCCGACCGTCAACCTCGAGGGGGCGGGGACCCTTCAGAACGTGCTCTTCGCCGTCCTCATCATCGGGACCTTGAGCTTTCTTGTCTGGAAGCAGCTCGACCTCAAGGGGCAGATCGACGATCTCGACCGCAAGCTCGAGGACGATCACGTCGCGATGAAGAAGGTCGAGGAAGATCGCCGCGTCGCCGACGAGCTCGAGAAGAAGAAGCAGAGGGTCGAGCACCAGATCGACCTGATCACCAAGCTGAAGAACGAGCAGCAGGTTCCGGTCAGGCTTCTCGACGAGATCAGCCGCAATCTCCCCGACTTCCTCTGGCTGACCGCGATGAACGAGAATGGCGGCGCCCTGACCTTCAGCGGCAAGGCGACGACGCCCACGGCCTACGCGAACTTCTACAACAATCTGGACGCTTCGCCCTATTTCTCGGACGTCGGCCGCATCAGCTACCGCGACGACGGCGCCGAGGGCGTCGCTTTCTCCCTGGCGGCGAGGTTCGTGCCGAATCCCAAGCCCGCCGCGGCGCCCGCGGCCCCGGCGCCTGCCGAGGGCGCGCACTAACGCGCCCCGGGGCTGGAGGACTTTACGATGGACAAGATGCCGGTATGGGCGCGGGTCGCGATCGTGGTCGGGGTCTGCGGCCTGCTCGCGTTCGGCGCGTGGAAGTCGTACCCGAACTTCTCGCAGGAGCAGTCCGACATCGACGGCAAGCAGCAGGAGCACGATCGGCTCCAGGCCGAGATCGCCAAGGGGCGCGAGGCCGCGAGGCGGCGCGCGGAGCTCGAGAAGCTCATCGCCCAGAAGGACATCGAGCTCGCCAGCCTGCGACGGATTCTCCCGACGGAGCCCGAGGCCGGCATCATCATCAAGTGGCTCGAGAGCCAGGCCAGCCGGTTTAACCTGGGCATCAAGTCGCTTTCCGAGGCCAGCATCAAGCAGGGCGAGTTCTACAAGGAATACACGTACTCGATGAACGTCGTGGGCAACTACCACGACCTCGGCCGTTTCTACGACGTGATCGGCAAGCACGATCGCATCATCAACGTGCGCAACGTCAGCATCACGAAGAACTCCGGGGCCGACGCCCGATCGCGGTCTATCGTCAGCTCGTTCTCGGCACTGACGTTCGTCTACACCGAAAAGGAAGGATGACCATGCGCGTGACGAAGCTCATCAGCGCGTCGGCCCTCCTGGTGGCGGCCTGCGCCGCAAGCGCTCTGTGGGCCAGGGTGCCCGACGAGAACAATACGCCGCAGGGGCGCGGACCGGCCAGGGCGCGGCAGGCGGCCGCCGCATCGGCCGCCGCATCGGCTCCCCCGGCATCGGGCGGGGCCGCGTCATCGGCGCCGGCACCGGCCGCCGGGGAGAACAAGGTTCTCGAGGACGTCCACAAGCAGGAGGAGGCTTCGGCCAGCGGCAAGGGGTTGACGTACGACCCGGGAGATCGGCGCGATCCGTTCATCTCCCCCGCGGAGGCCAACAAGCTCGAGGATGTCGGCAAGTGCGAGGGCGAGGGGATGGAGTGCTGGCTGATCACCGAGGTCAATCTCGTGGGCGTGCTCTCGAGACGATCCGGCGGCGTGGCTCTCGTCGTCGGACCGGAAGGTTACGGCGCCAGCCTCAAAGCGGGTGACAAGCTGTACGACGGGGAGGTCCTGAGAGTGGATGCGCCCACGGGAACTGTGGTGTTTCGACAGAAAATCAACGACCCGACGCGGATCAAACCCTACCGCGACATAGAGAAGAAGTTGAATCTGACGAGGGAGGGCGGCGTATGACCTGGCCTAAGAGCCTCGGGCTTTGCCTGCTCGTCGCGACGGCCGCAGGATGCGGCGCGTCCGGAAGGGCGAGCGTTCCGGTGGAGTCGGGGCCCGATCAGGCCTCA
The DNA here is from genome assembly GCA_016195325.1 of Acidobacteriota bacterium. Lineage (NCBI taxonomy): Bacteria > Pseudomonadati > Acidobacteriota > Acidobacteriota bacterium. Next base: position 23,100 of record JACPZX010000016.1, on the reverse strand, counting down.
GTCCGCGGGGAACAGACCCCCGGAGCGGAGGCCGCGCGCGGAGCGTCCGACTCGGCCGCCACGCTGCCGGTCTCCGACGTGACCGCGCTCACGGGAATCCGCGTCGTCCCGGCGACGGAGCCCGCGGGCAGCGTCAAGGTCGAGATCGCGGCGTCAGCGCCGGTCAATTACACGTCATACCAGCCCGAGCCGAACGCCTTCATCCTCGAGATCCCGAACGTCGATCTCTCGAAGCTGCCGGCGGACGTCTCGATGGCCGGCGAAGGGTTCAACCCGATCAGGATCTCGGGTCTTCCCTCGCATCACGGATCCTCGCACGCGCGCATCGAGTTCAGCGGGCCATCGGCGATGGAGGCGAAGGTGGTCCCGGAGGGCTCCGGGCTGGCGGTCTACCTGACGCCGGTCGAGGGGCAGGCCAGCGTCGTTCCGGACGCGGCCGCGGCGATGGCTTCCGGGCCCTCGCCGGCACTCGCGGCGATGCCCGCGCCAGCCCTCGCGGCGACGCCCGCGCCGGCCACCGTGGCGGCTCCGGCCGATGCGGCGATCCAGGTGCCCGTGGCGGTGAGCGCGCCCGCGGAAATCCCCGCCCCGCCCGCCCCGCGCCGCGACGACGCGAGCGTCGTGACCGGGCTCGTCGTGGACGGCTCCCGAACCAAGGGAAGCGTCACGATCGTGGGCGACGGCTCCTTCCGTCACAACGAGTTCATCCTGAAGAACCCGGATCGCCTCGTCGTCGACCTCCTCGGCGTCACGAACAGGGTCCCCGAGAAGAGCTACCCCGTCTCGGCAGAGCCCCTGCAGCGGGTGAGGGTCGCCCAGTTCAAGACGCACCCCGAGAAGGTCGTCCGCATCGTCTTCGACCTCACGCATCCGATCGAGCACCAGGTGGTCACCGATCCCGACGGCATCAGGGTTCTCCTCGGCGCCGAGGCGATGCAGCAGAGCGCCGCGACCACCGTCCCGACGGTGGCGGCGATCGTGCCGAAGGCGATCCCCACGCCGCCGGCCGCCGCGCCCGTGACCGCCGCGCGTCGCGCCGACGGGAGGGTGACCCCGACGGTCTCCTTCGCGGAGCCCGCGGGAGCCTCAGCCCCTGCGGCCGTCGAGCCAAAGCCGGCTCAGACCGTCGCGGCGGCGCCCGCGGCCGACCCGACGGAGCTCCAGCCCCGCCTCGTGCCGACGAGCGCGAAGGATGTGGCCAAGGACATCGTTCTCTTCGACCGCTCCGACCCCGCGGCGTCCTCCAAAGAGGAATCGACCTCCTCGCTTCCCGCGGGGGTCAGCTTCCAGAGCCAGACGATCGCCGGCGACAAGCGCCACTACCGGGGCGAGAAGATCTCGGTCACGTTCCGCGACGCCGATCTGCGCGAGGTGTTCTTCTTCTTCTCCGACGTGATGAAGATGAACGTCGTCCTCGACCCGGACGTCTCCGGCAAGATCGACATCCGGCTGACGCAGGTCCCGTGGGACCAGGCCTTCCAGGTGATCCTGAAGAACCAGGGTCTCGACGCGGTCGAGGAGGACAGCGTCGTCCGCATCGCGCGCACGCAGAAGCTGCGCGCCGAGGCCGGAGAGCGCCGCGCCCTCAAGCAGGCGCAGGAGCAGGAAGTCGACCCCGTCACCTTCACCCGCAAGCTCAGCTATGCCAAGGTGCAGGAGGCGATGGCCGTCATGCAGCAGGTCCGGTCCGAGCGAGGCAAGATCATCGCGGACGCCCGGACGAACACGATCATCATCAGCGACATCCCGGACAAGCGCCCTGCGTACGACAACCTGCTCAACGCCCTCGACACCCAGACGCCGCAGGTCCAGATCGAGGCGCGCATCGTCGAGGCGATCCGGTCGTTCGAGCGCAGCCTCGGCATCGACTGGGGCTTCAAGGCCCTGGCCGACCCGGCGCACGGGACGCAGACCAATCTGCAGTTCCCGCACCGGGCGGACTTCAACGCCGACGTCAACCTGGCATCGTCGAAGAACGCCGGAACGGTCGGCCTGGCCCTCGGCAACGTCCTCGACAGCGTGACCCTCGACGTCACGCTGGACGCGTTCGAGTCCGACGGCAAGGTCCGGATCCTGTCCGCCCCGAAGGTCGTCACCCAGAACAACCAGCCGGCGACGATCGAGCAGGGCGTGCAGATCCCGGTCGTCACCACGACGGCCACCCAGATCGAGGTCCAGTACGTGCCGGCCTCGTTGCGGCTCATCGTCACGCCGCAGATCACGGCCGAGCAGACGGTCATCATGAAGGTCCTCGTCGAGAACAACCAGCCGAGCTCGACCGTCAGCGTCGGCGGCACGCCGGGCATCGTGACCGAGCGCGTCGACACGCAGATTCTCGTCCGCACCGGGACGACGGCCGTCATCGGCGGGGTCTATAAACTCCAGGAGACCGACACCGAGACCGGCATCCCGGGGCTCCATCGAATCCCCTTCTTCGGCTGGCTGTTCAAGAACAAGGACTTCAAGAAGGATTCCTCGGAGCTGATCGTCTTCCTGACGCCCAAGATCGTGACGAATGTTTGAGGAGGGCTCGATGCGAAGCGAAGTGAAAGTCCTTCTCCTGGTCCTCGTGGCGGTCTCGGGGCTCCTGCTCCCGGGCTGCAACAAGAACCTGGACGACCCGACGCAGGGTCAAGGCCTGCTCACCATCGAGAAGGTGAACCCGGCGCTCGTCCTGTCGGACATCACGCCGACGGACCCGAACACGGGCCTCCCGACGCCCCTCCACGACGACTCGACGTCGGTCACGGTGAAGAATCTGGCCCGCACGACGACCACCGGCAATTTCAGCGACATCGCCGTCACGTCGTCCGAGCGCGTCTGCACCTTCGCCGGCAACACCGTGGCCCGCGCGACGGGCCCCGGGGGATTCACCATCCCGGTCAACGGCTCGGCCGACATCACGACGACCGCGGTCACGGTCGCCGAGAAGATCGCCACCGGCGCGGCGGTCGGCGATTCGTGGCAGTGCTTCGTCCGGTTCAAGGGACAGGATCTCGCCGGAAATCCGGCGGAAACCCCGTTCGCGGGCTTCTCGGTCAACTTCGTCGATCAATAGCGCCGGCACGGCGCCGCGGCATCCGGGCGGCTGGACGGGCCCCGACGAGGGCTCTCCAGCCGCCTTTTGTCTTTTCGGGGCGCATGCACGCCGTCTCTTGATGGCGGGCGCCGCTCTCGGATAACATGGGCCGCCGATCCGCGCCCGATCGATCCGGGCGCACCGGCCCGACACTCATGCCAGAAAAAACCATCACGCCATCGCCGAAAGCCCTGCACCTCGCCCGGCGCCTGAAGCTCGATCCGACCTCGCGGGTCTTCTACGAGCTGGCGCGGGAACACCATGCGCTGAAGAACCTCGACGAGGCGGCGCGCCTCTGCCGCGAGGGGCTGCAGAGGCACCCGGCGTACCACTCCGCCCGCGTCCTGCTCGGGAAGGTGCTCTTCGACATGGGCCTCTTCGCGGAGGCCCGGCCGGAGCTCGAGCGCGTCGTCAAGCAGGCCCCCGACAACCTCCTCGCGCGGCGCCTCCTGGCCGACGCCCTCGCCGGAGTTGGCGATCGTCCCGGCGCGGTGGCCGCCCTGAGGCAGTTTCTCGCGATCCAGCCGGGGGACGCGGAGGCCCTGAAGCAGATCGAGGAGCTCGAGAGCGGACCCCCGGCGGAATCGACGGCTGGGCTGGAGACGCTTCCGAGGCCGGAGCCCGAGGCGGCCGAGGTCGGTGACGCGGATGAGGTCGTCACCCCCGCTCCGCCCGAACCCGTGGCGTCCACCGTCATGATGACACTCCCCGAAATCGCCTCCACGGTGATCATGACACCCTCCGAGGCCGTCGCCTCCACCGTCATGATGATCCCGGGCGAGGCCGTCGCCGCCACGGTCATGATGACGGCGCCGGATGTGGAGAAGGGAGCACGCGAGGAAGATGTCGTGGGGCCGCCCATCGAGATGGCGCCCCCCGTCGGAATCCGGGCCCCCCGCGACGTCCGAACCACGATCATGTCGCCCGCCGACGTCGTCGCCGGGATGGAGGCGCACGCCCCCTCGACGCCGTCGCCGGCGCACGATGCCTCCGCCGCGACGGTCATGATGCGCGCGCCCGTCTTCGGCGCTGATGAAGTTCCCGCGGCCTCCCACCCGGCAGAAACCTTGGAGAGCGCCCTCGACGGCTTGACGGTGCCCGTGGCAGCCCCCGCGGCCGCCGGCGGGCCCGCCGCAGAGCCCGGTCCTCTCGCCGCGCGCGACGGAGAGCCGGTGGCCCACGACGACGAGCCCACGGTGGGGGCGCTTCCGACGCCGACTCTCGCCGAGATTTACCTCGCGCAGGGGATGCCCGAGCGCGCGCTGGAGGTCTACGAGGCGGTGCTCGCCGGCGATCCGCACAACCACGAGGCCGCGGTGCGCATTCGCGAGCTGCGCGAGAGGCTGGCACCTCAGGGAAGCGTCACGCAGCGGAAGATCCAGACACTCGAGGGATGGCTCGGCAGGATTCGGAGGCTGAAAGATGTTCAGGACGACGCTGGAAGAAGCGGCCCGACGTCTGCCGGGGTGTGAGGCCGCCGCGCTCGTCGGGCGCGACGGCATGGTCGTCGAGCACTGGGCCTCGCCGGGCGGACCGTCGCCGGAGGTCATCGCCGCCGAGCTCACCCCGGTGGTGCGATCGGTGGAGGCCCTCGGGCGCAACGCCGGGGGCGGCGGCGTGAGGGATCTGACTCTCCGGCTGGAGGCGTGGTCCTGCGTCGTGCAGCCTGTGAGCGCCGATCTCTTTCTCATCCTCGTGGCCGGACGCAACGCGGTGCCGGGGAGGGTGAGGTTTGAGGCTTCCCGAGCCGCCGCTCGCCTGGAGTCGGATCTCCGCTAACCCTTTCGCGTCGGAGACGTCCCGAGTGCCGTCCAGGCTGGAGCGGATCCGTGAGAAGATCGACGAGGCCGGCGCCGTCGCGCTGCTGGTCGGATCGCGCGCGAACGTGCGTTACCTCTCGGGATTCAGCGGATCGTCGGGGGCGATCCTCGTGACGAAGGGGGCGGCGACGCTCTTCACCGACTCGCGGTACACGATTCAGGCCGGCGAGGAGTGGACCGGCGGGACGGTCGAGACCGTGACCGGGGCCCCCCTGCGCGCGGCGCTCCGGGCGGCGGGGGCGGTCCGCGTCGCGTTCGAGGCGGCGCACGTGACGGTCGCGGAGAGGGAGGACCTCGAGGCCGCCGCCACGGGCGCCCGGCTCGTCGCGACCCGGGGGCTGGTCGAGGGGCATCGATCGGTGAAGGAGCCGGAGGAGATTCGAAGGATCGAGAGCGCGGTCCGCGTGAACGCGGAGGCATTCGACGCCGGAGTCGCGGAGATCGCCGGCGGCGTCACGGAGGCGCGCGTCGCGGCGGTGATCGAGGGAACGATGCGGGAGCGCGGGGCCGAGTCCCCCGCCTTCGACTCGATCGTCGCGTCGGGTCCGCGCGGAGCGCTGCCGCACGCGCGCGCCTCGATGCGGCGTCTCGTCGCGGGAGAGCCCGTGGTGGTCGACATCGGCGCGAAGGTGGACGGGTACACGAGCGACATGACGAGGACGGTCTTTCTCGGCGAACCCGGCGACCTCGGGCGGCGCGTCCACGCGGCCGTCCTCGAGGGAGTGCGCCGCGCGGAAGGGCTGGTGCGGCACGGCGCTTCCATCGCGGCCGTCGACGGCGCCGCGCGGGACGCCGTGGCCGAGGCCGGCTTTGCCGACGCGGCGTTCCGCCACGGGACGGGACACGGGGTGGGGATCGAGGTCCACGAAGCACCCCACGTGGGCCGCGCCGCGGACGGGGCTCTCCTCGCCGCCGGCATGGTCGTGACGATCGAGCCGGGGATCTACATCGAAGGCTGGGGCGGCGTGCGGATCGAGGACATCGTCGTGGTGGAGCGGGACGGTTGCCGCGTCCTGACCACGACGCCGAAGGAGATGCTCATCGTCTGAGCCGGGCGCGGGCGGCCCGAAGCGAGGGACCAGGTGGACAGCAAGGAACTCAGGGAGCTCATGGAGTATCTCTCGCGAAGCAATTTCGCGGAGTTCGAGATCGAGCGGGACGGCCTGAAGCTGCGGCTGGTGAAGGAATCGGCGAAGGCGCCGGCGGCCCCCCCGCAGCAGGTGTTCATGCCCTTTCCCGCGCCGACCCCGTCGCCGTCCCCCGCCGCTCCCGCGACCGGTGCCGCGAACCCGGCGGCCGCCGCGACCACCGCGACGGCGAAGGCCGGGGACAGCGGGGAGATCTACCAGGTCACGTCGCCGATGGTCGGCACGTTCTACCGCTCCCCGAATCCGGCGGCTCCCGCCTACGTGGAGGTGGGCGCGGTGGTGAAGAAGGGGCAGGCGATCTGCATCGTCGAGGCGATGAAGCTGATGAACGAGATCGAGTCGGAGGTCGCAGGCGAGATCCTCGAGATCCCCGTGGCCAACGGGCAGCCGGTCGAGTACGGCGAGGTCCTCTTCCGCGTCCGCCTGACCTCGTGATGTTCAAGAAGATTCTGATCGCGAACCGCGGCGAGATCGCCCTGCGGATCGTCTACGCCTGCCGGGAGCTCGGCGTGAAGACGGTCGCGGTGCACTCGGAGCCCGACAAGGACTCGCTGCACGTCCGGTTCGCCGACGAGGACGTGTGCATCGGCCCGGCGAAGAGCAGCGAGAGCTACCTCAACATCAGCGGAGTCATCGCGGCGGCCGAGATCACCGACGCCGAGGCGATTCACCCCGGATACGGGTTCCTGGCCGAATCGCCGGCCTTCGCCGAGGTGTGCAAGGCCTGCAAGATCAAGTTCATCGGTCCCCGGCCGAACGTCATCGCGATGATGGGCGAGAAGTCGCGGGCGCGGGAGATCGTGAGGAAGGCGGGAGTCCCGGTCCTCCCGGGCAGCGACGGCGTCGTCGAGGACGTCGAGCGCGCCACCGCCATCGCCTCCGAGATCGGCTACCCGGTCATCGTGAAGGCCGCGGCGGGAGGGGGCGGGCGCGGCATGCGCATCGCGACGGACGCCCGGGAGCTCGGCCGCGTCTTTCCCGTCGCGCGGGAGGAGGCGAGGGCCGCGTTCACGGTCCCCGACGTCTACATCGAGAAGTACCTCCCGAATCCCCGTCACATCGAGTTCCAGATCATGGCCGACGAGAAGGGGAACATCATCCATCTCGGCGAGCGCGAGTGCTCGATCCAGCGGCGGCACCAGAAGGTGCTCGAGGAGTCCCCATCCACGGCGCTGACAGCCGATCTGAGGCGCCGGATGGCGGAGGCCGCGCTCAAGGCGGCGCGCTCCGTGAAGTACGAGAACGCGGGGACGATCGAGTTTCTCCTCCAGGACGGCAGGTTCTACTTCATCGAGATGAACACCCGAGTCCAGGTCGAGCACCCGGTGACCGAGATGGTGACGGGGGTCGACATCGTGAAGGAGCAGATCCTCGTCGCCGCGGGCCACCGGCTGTCGAAGAAGCAGGAGGAGATCATCGTCCGCGGCCACAGCATCGAGTGCCGGATCAACGCCGAGGACCCCGACACGTTCATGCCCAGCCCCGGCCTCATCACGAGCTACCACCAGCCGGGAGGCCCCGGCGTCCGCGTCGACTCCGCGGTGCACTCCGACTGCCGCATCTCGCCTTACTACGACTCGATGGTGGCCAAGGTGATCACTCACGGGAGCACGCGCGAGGAGGCGATCTCGCGGATGAGGCGCTCTCTCGACGTCATGGTCGTCGAGGGGATCAAGACGAACATCCCGCTGCACAAGAAGATCCTCGCCGACACGGATTTCCAGAAGGGGAACGTCTCGACGAAGTTCCTCGAGCGCTACGTGCCGTGACCGGCGCGGGCGAATCCCCCTGACGCTTCCCGCGCTCTATCCGATCACCGACCGCGCCCTCGCGGGCGGACTCTCCCACGCTGAGATCGCCAGGCGTCTCGCGGACGGCGGCGCGACGATCGTCCAGGTGCGGGAGAAATCGATGCCCGACCGCCTTCTCGCCGAGGCGGTCCGGGAGTGCCTTCTCGTGCGGGGTCTCTCGGTCATCGTGAACGATCGGGCCGACGTCGCGAGCGTGACCGGCGCGGCCGGAGCGCACCTCGGCGAGGACGATCTTCCGGCCGGCGCCGCCCGCGAGCTCCTCGGCCCCGCCGCCATCCTCGGCGTCTCGACCCACTCGGTCGAGGTCGCGATCGCGGCGTGCGATCTCCCGGTCGACTACGTGGCCCTCGGGCCCGTCTTCGAGACCCCCAACGCCTCCGTCCGCCGGCCGCCCCTCGGCCTGGCCGCGGTCGCCGCGGCGGCCGCGAGGGCGCGCCTTCCGCTCGTCGCCATCGGAGGGATCACCCTCCGAAACGCGCCCGGGGTCCTCGCGGCGGGAGCCGCGTCCGTCGCCGTCATCTCCGACCTCATGCGGGCGGAGGACATCGCGGCCCGGACGCGCGCGTACCTCGCGCTCGCCCCGAAACCTCGTTGATATACTCGCCTCCGGGGAGCGGCCTCCCGCACCGGGAGTGGGACTGACGTGGCCATCATCGATCGCGACAGGCGCCGGCGGATCTACCTCGTGGGATTCATGGGGGCCGGGAAGACGTCGGTCGGCGAGTGCCTCGCGCGCGAGCTCCGCTTCCGGTTCGTCGATCTCGATCGCGAGATAGAGCGCGAGGCCGGGCGCACGATCGCCGAGCTCTTTCGGGACGACGGCGAGGAGGTCTTCCGCCGCCTCGAGGCGCGGGCGCTGCGCCTCGTCGACGCGCCGGGCGTCGTCGTCGGGACGGGGGGCGGGACGCTCACCCTCTGGGAGAACCGGGACTTCATCCACCGGACCGGCATCTCGATCTGGCTGGACGCGCCGCTCGACGTGATGCTCGAGCGGTGCCGCGCCTCCGAGCACCGGCCGCTCCTCTCGGACCGCCCGCGCATGGAGGCCCTTCTCGCCGATCGGCTTCCCGCCTACCGGGCCGCGGACCTGAGGGTCGACGCCTCGGCGGACCTGCCCGACGCCCTGGCGGCGCGGATCGTCTCGACCCTCGCGGGTCTCAGATGAAGGACGGGCGCCACGGCTGAACACTTTGCCGCGCGCGAGGCCGGTGCTAGATTGCGGTTTCCTGAGCCGGCCCCCCGTCGATCCCTTCGAGGCCCCGCGACCGCCGATGCGATACCTGATCCTGAGCGATCTCCACGCCAACCTCGAGGCCTTCACGGCCGTGCTCGCCGATGCCGCGGTGCGCCGGTACGACCGCGTCCTCTGCCTGGGCGACATCGTCGGGTACGGCGGGAATCCCAACGAGGTCATCGACCTGCTCAGGGCCCAGGAGCCGGCCGCCGTGATCCGGGGGAACCACGACAAGGTCGCCTGCGGCATCGAGGACGGTGAGCACTTCAACGACATCGCCCGCGCCGCCGCCGTGTGGACGCGCGACGCGCTGTCGGAGGAGAACCGCGCCTACCTCAGGGATCTCCCGTGCGGGCCCGTCGACGCCGGAGGCTTCGTCATCTCGCACGGGAATCCGGCGGACGAGGACGGCTATCTCCTGAGCGAGGTCGACGCCCTCATGACGTTCGAGTCGGTCGCGTTCTCCCTCGCGTTCTTCGGGCACACGCACTTCGCCTGCTGCTTCGCGACGTCGGGAGAGAGGTCGCGCCTCGAGATGCTCGGGGAGGACCACGAGCTGCGCCTCGACCCGGACTGGCGGTACCTGATCAATCCCGGGTCGATCGGGCAGCCCCGCGATCACAACCCGCGCGCCGCCTACGCCATCTACGACCGCGAGCTCGGCCTCGTGACCGCGCATCGCGTCCGGTACGACGTCGCCATGGCCCAGAAGAAGATCACCGACGCCGGCTTGCCGTACCCCCTCGCCTACCGCCTCGAGTTCGGAGTGTAGCGGCCGTCGGGACGCCGCCTCAACCCGCCCAGTACCCGGCCGCGAAGTAGGCCATCAGCACGGCCGATCCGGCCCCTCCGATCGCCACGTACGCGGCCGCCAGCTTCGGCCGTCGCGCGAGCGCCTCCCCGAGCGTGATGAAGATCGGGAACGCCTGGAGCGAGAGCCGGCCGTAGGACCAGAGCGTCGCGCAGAGCGGCGGCACCGCGACCAGCGCGGCGAGAATCCCTTCGGCCGCGGGCCGGCGCCAGAGCGAGATCAGGAGGAGCGTCAGGACGAAGATCGCGAACACCAGCTCGACGGTGGAGCCGTGGGAGCCGTGGAGGCGCGGGGACTCCGCCCATCGCGTGAAGGCGCGCCAGGGCCCGGAGAGGGGGCCGCGCCAGCGGTCCTGCCTGTTGAGCCACGAGAGGGGATCGCCAAAAGCCGTGCCGCAGTAGAGGGAGAAGCCGGCCGCGCCGGCGCCGTAGAGCGGAAGCGTGACCCAGGGCGCGAGCCACGATTCGCGCGACCCCTGAGGGTGATCCACGCGGGCGCGCGCCATCGTCAGGACGGCGGGGACGATCAGCAGCAGCCCCGTCGGCTTGGTGGCGGAGGCGAGGGCGCCAGCCACCGCGGCGGCGAGCCACCGCCTGTCGCTCAGAAGGCGGAAGCAGAGAATCGTCAGGAAGAGCAGCAGCGACTCCGCGTAGACGGCGGAGAGGAAGAGCGACGGGGGGAAGAAGAGCAGCGCGACGCACGCGAACATCGCCGCGCGGTCGGGGCCCCCGGCCCCCGATGGCTCCGCGCCCCGGCGCGAGCCCGAGGAGCCGGCGCCACGGGCCCGATGGAGCAGGACGAGGAGCGAGCCGAGCAGCGCGGCGTTCGAGACGAGAATCCCCGCGAGGAGGAGCGACGCTCCGCGCGGCGTCGTGTCCGTCGGATCGCGGGGCGAGAAGGGGGTCGTGGCGATCGCGCGCACGGCCGGAATCCACTCGAGCCCACGAGCCACTTCGCGCGTCAGGATCGGGTAGAGGGGGAAGAACCCGGTCGCGTCGGCCGGCTCGTACGCCACCCGACGGCCCGACATCCGGTCCTCGAGGTGGTATCCGCGCTCGGCGATCAGGAGGTACCACTCGGAGTCCCATCGGGCCCACATCTCGAGCGGGCGCGGCCCGGCCCACGGACGCTGCACATTGCCGGCGGAGAACTCGCGTCCGGAGGGGAGCAGCACGAATCCCGACATCCCCGCGGCGACGAGGAGAACGCGGGAGGCGACATATATAAGGATGAGGGCGGCGACGCCCTTGTATTCACCGCGTCCCGTCAAGGGGCCGACGCCTCTGAGGTGGGCCGCGCCCCGAATACGTGAGAAGCCCCGTCACGCCTTGACAAAAGTGTCACTCCTACATAGTATTTGCCCCGTGCCGACGGCGAATCCTCATCGTAAATCATTAAACCGTAAACAGTTATCTTCGCCGGTCCAACCCAGCCGGCGCTCCTCGATCCAGGTCGGACGACACCTTGGGGCTTTGCGCTGATGGCCATCAAGATCGGTGAAATGCTCCTGAAGGCTCGCCTGATCACCCAGGAGCAACTGAACAAGTCCCTCGAAGCGCAGAAAGTCAACGGGGGCAAGCTCGGATATAACCTCGTCAAGATGGGGTTCGTCAAGGAAGACGACATCACCCAGCTCCTCTCGCAGCAGTACGGCGTTCCGGCGATCAACCTCCGCGAAATCCAGATCGAGGAAACCGTCGTCAAGCTCATCCCCTCCGAGGTCGCGCAGAAGTACCTGATCATGCCCGTGCAGCGCACGGGGGCGACGCTGACGATCTCGATGGTCGATCCGACGAACGTCTTCGCGATGGACGACATCAAGTTCATGACCGGCTACAACGTCGAGCCCGTGGTCGCCAGCGAGATCGCGATCAAGGACGCCATCGACAAGTACTACGGCTCGTCCCACCAGCTCGAGCTCAAGAAAGTCATGGACCAGATGAACGAGTCCGACACGGACAGCCTCGAGCTCCTCGAAGAGGAAGAGGAGCTCGACCTCCAGCGCCTCGAGGCGGCGACCGAGGAAGCTCCGGTCGTGAAGCTGGTCAACCTCATCCTCTCGGATTCCATCAAGCGCGGGGCGTCGGACATCCACATCGAGCCGTACGAGAAGGACTTCCGCGTGCGGTTCAGGATCGACGGCGTGCTCTACGAGATCATGAACCCGCCCCTGAAGCTGAAGGACGCGATCACGTCGCGCCTGAAGATCATGGCGAAGCTCGACATCGCGGAGAAGCGGCTTCCGCAGGACGGCCGCATCAAGATCAAGATGAAGCTCCAGAACAAGACCAAGGAGATGGACTACCGCGTCTCGGTCCTGCCGTGCCTCTTCGGAGAGAAGATCGTCCTGCGTCTCCTCGACAAGGACAACCTCATGCTCGACATGACGCGGCTCGGGTTCGAGATCGAGTCGCTGGCGAGGTTCGAGAAGGCGATCTTCAGGCCGTACGGCATGGTGCTGGTCACGGGGCCGACCGGGTCCGGGAAGACGAACACTCTCTACTCCTCGATAAGCCGCGTGAACACTCCCGAGACGAACATCATGACGGCCGAGGACCCGGTCGAGTTCAACCTGCACGGCATCAACCAGGTGCAGGTGAAGGAGCAGATCGGGCTCAACTTCGCCGCCGCGCTGCGCTCGTTCCTCCGCCAGGATCCCAACATCATCCTCGTCGGAGAGATCCGCGACTTCGAGACGGCGGAGATCGCGGTCAAGGCCGCCCTCACCGGCCACCTCGTCCTCTCGACGCTGCACACCAACGACGCCCCCTCGACCATCAACCGGCTCATGAACATGGGGATCGAGCCGTTCCTCGTCTCGACCTCCGTCAACCTCATCTGCGCCCAGCGCCTCGTGAGGCGGCTGTGCGCGGGCTGCAAGGAAGAGATCCACATGCCCCCGAGCGCCCTGGTCGAGATCGGGTTCGCCGCGGAGGACGCGGCCAAGATCAAGCTGTTCAAGGGGAAGGGGTGCACGATCTGCAACAACACCGGCTACAAGGGGCGCGTCGGGCTCTACGAGGTCCTCGAGATCACCGAGGGGATCCGCGAGATGATCCTGACCGGCGCCTCCGCCATCGAGCTGAGGCGGAAGGCGGTGGAGGATGGCATGATTACCCTCCGGGGCAGCGGCCTCCGCAAGATCAAGGACTCGCTGACGACGGTGGAGGAAGTGCTCAGGGAGACGGTACTCTAATCGAGCCGCGCCGCGGGGCCTGGACGCCCGGGGGGAAGTCATGAACATCACGCTTCACCAGTTGCTCAAGACCCTCGTCGAGCAGGGGGGGACCGACCTCCATGTGACGACCAACTCGCCGCCTCAGATCCGCATCGACGGCAAGCTCATTCCGCTCCAGCTCCCCCCCCTCAACGCTCCCGAGACCAAGCAGCTCTGCTACTCGGTGCTGACCGACAACCAGAAGCACCGGTTCGAGGAGACGCTGGAGCTCGACTTCTCCTTCGGCATCAAGGGGCTCGCGAGGTTCCGCGCGAACGTCTTCTCGCAGCGCGGCGCCGTCGCCGCGGCCTTCCGCCTGATCCCGTGGGAGATCAAGGGGTTCAAGGATCTCGGCCTCCCCGAGGTCGTGGCGACCCTCTGCGACAAGCCGCGCGGCCTCGTGCTGGTCACCGGGCCGACGGGCTCCGGCAAGTCGACGACGCTCGCGGCCATGCTCGACAAGGTCAACGCCGAGCGGCACGAGCACATCGTCACGATCGAGGACCCCGTCGAGTACCTGCACTCCCACAAGAAGTGCATCGTCAACCAGCGCGAGCTGCACGCCGACACGCACACGTTCGCGAACGCGCTCCGCTCGGCGCTCAGACAGGATCCCGACGTCGTGCTCATCGGCGAGATGCGCGACCTCGAGACCGTCGAGTCGGCGCTGCGCATCGCCGAGACGGGTCACCTCACCTTCGCCACGCTCCACACCAACTCCGCGACGCAGACGATCAACCGCATCATCGACGTCTTTCCGGCGCACCAGCAGTCGCAGGTGCGCGCGCAGCTGTCGTTCGTGCTCGAGGGGATCCTCTGCCAGTCGCTGCTCCCCAGGGCCAACAACCAGGGCCGCGCGCTCGTGATGGAGATCCTCGTCCCGAACGCGGCGGTGAGGAACCTCATCCGCGAGGACAAGATCCACCAGGTGTACGCGATGATGCAGGCGGGCCAGTCCAAGCACGGGATGCAGACGTTCAACCAGGCCCTCGCCTCGTCCTACTTCAAGAAGCAGATTTCCCTTCAGACCGCCCTGACGACCTCCTCGAATCCCGAGGAGCTTCAGGACATGATCAACAGGGGCGCCGGCCTGATCTACCAGCCCTCGGCGGGCGGCGGGCCGGCCGCGGGACGCAAGGCGTGACGAGCTAGCGTCGCCGACGGGAGGAATCGATGCCGAGCTACGCATGGAAGGGGAAGAGTCGAGCGGGAGCCGCCCAGGAGGGCGTGCTCGTCGCCGACAACAAGGACGCCGTGATCGCCATGCTCCGCAAGCAGCAGATTCTCGTCACCGCCGTGACCGAGAAGGGGAAGGAGATCGCGCTGCCGAAATTCGGCGGAGGCATCTCGCAGAAGGAGATCGCGATCTTCACCCGGCAGTTCTCGGTCATGATCGACGCGGGACTCCCGCTCGTTCAGTGTCTCGAGATCCTGGGCGGCCAGCAGGAGAACCGCGTCTTCCAGAAGACCCTCTTCGAGGTCCGGCAGGACGTCGAGAGCGGCGCGACGCTCGCCGACTCGCTCAAGAAGCACCCCAAGGCGTTCACCGACCTGTACGTGAACATGGTCGCCGCCGGAGAGGCCGGCGGTATTCTCGACACGATCCTGAGGCGCCTCTCCGAGTACATCGAGAAGGCGGTCAAGCTGACGGCCCAGGTCAAGAAGGCCCTCGTCTACCCGACCGCCGTCATCGGCATCGCGATCGGAGTCGTGTGGGTCATTCTCACCTTCGTCATCCCGGTCTTCGCGGCCCTCTTCCAGAACCTGGGAGGCGGCGCCCAGCTCCCGCTCCCGACGCGCATCGTCATGAGCATCAGCGCGCAGATGAAGTGGTTCACGCCCCTCGTCGTCATCGGCGGGTTCGTGGCCTACGTTTTCGGCTTCAAGCCCTATTACGCGACCGAGCAGGGGCGCCGCACGATCGACGGCCTGAAGCTGCGCATTCCCATCGTGGGGATGCTCCTCCGCAAGATCGCGGTCGCGCGGTTCTGCCGCACGCTCGGCACGCTGATCTCGTCGGGCGTCCCGATCCTCGACGCGCTCGACATCACGTCGCGGACGGCCGGCAACCAGGTCGTGGCCGACGCCATCTCGGCCACGCGCAGGAGCATCGAGCAGGGCAAGACGATCTCCGAGCCGCTGGCCCAGACCGAGGTCTTCCCGACGATGGTCACGCAGATGATCGCCGTCGGCGAGCAGACCGGCGCCCTCGACACGATGCTCGCCAAGATCGCCGACTTCTACGACGACGAGGTCGACAACGCGGTCGCGACGCTCCTCACGCTGCTCGAGCCGATCATGATCTCGTTCCTCGGCGTGATGATCGGAGGCATCGTCATCGCGATGTACATGCCGATCTTCAACCTCATCAGCATCATGCCGTGACGGGGGCGGATCGCCGCGCCCAGCGACGCTAGGGCGGTGATGAGCGAACCGGATTCGCCGAAGAGCCCCGCGGGCGTTCCCTCGGCCGGAGGCGAGCTGAGGCGTCAGCTCATGCGGCTGATGGTCGGCCGGGCCGCCGTGCTCACGCTGCTCCTCGGCGGAGGCATCCTCGTCGAGCGGCTCCTCCCGCGCAGCGCGGTCCGCGTCCCGTACTTCTACGCGCTCACGGGCGCCGGCTACTGCCTCACGATCCTGTACGCGGTCTTCCACAGGTGGTGGGCGGAGCGCCCCGCGGCGGCGTACGCCCAGCTGGTGGGCGACCTGGTCCTCGTGACGGGCCTGGTCTACGCCACCGGCGGCATCGACAGCCCCTTCTCGGTCCTGTACTTCACGGTCATCATCGCGTCGAGCATCCTGCTGAGGCGGCGCGGCGCCTTCGTGACCGCGGCGGCGTCGTGGCTCCTCTACACCTTCCTCGTGCTGCTGATCGTGTACCGGTTCGTGCCCCTCGGCCCGGGCGGCCGGGCCAACGACCTCACGCAGGACGTGTCCGCCCTTCAGCAGATCGTCTACTCGCTCTTCGCGCACGCGCTGGCGTTCCTCGCGGTGGCCTTCCTCTCGTCGGCCCTGGCGGAGAAGGTCTACACGACGGGCCGCGAGCTGAGGGAGCGCGAGGAGGATCTCGCCCGGCTCCAGGCGCTGAGCAAGAACATCGTCGACAGCATCACGAGCGGCGTGCTCACCACCGATCTGACCGGCACGATCACGTTCGTGAACCGGGGGGGCGAGGAGATCTTCGGGAAGGCGGGCGCCTGGTTCATCGGGCGCGGCGTCTGGGAGGTTCTCGGGCAGGCGCCGGACTTCCTCACGCAGGTGAGCGACGGGCTCGGGCGCGACCGACGTCGCCGCATCGAGGCGCGCGTGGCGGGCCCCCGCGGCCAGCCGATCGCGCTCGGCATCACGACCTCCCTCCTGAAGGATCAACGCGGCACGCCGAACGGATTCATCTTCGCGTTCATGGATCTCACCGACATCAAGGCGCTCGAGGAGGAGATCCGCGTCAAGGACCGGATGGCGGCGCTCGGCGGCATGGCCGCCGGCATGGCGCACGAGATCCGGAACCCGCTGGCGTCGATGTCCGGCTCGGTCCAGCTCCTCAAGCGCTCCATTCGCCCGGCGCCCCAGGAGGCGGAGCTCTTCGACATCGTCGTGCGCGAGGGGAAACGGCTCGACCGGATCATCAGCGACTTCCTCCTCTTCGCGCGCCCCGGCCGCTTCGACGCGGTGGACGCCGACATCGTTCCGATCCTGCGCGAATCGCTCCTCCTGATCCGGCACGGCGACGAGTTCGGCGGATCGCACGAGATCGTCGCCGACCTCCCGGAGGAGGGGGTCGTCGCCCGGGTCGACGTCAACCTCATCCGCCAGGTCTTCTGGAACCTCGCGAAGAACGCGCTCCGCGCGATGCCGCAGGGGGGGAAGCTCACGGTCGCGGCGGCTCCCACCGGAGAAGGCGCCGCGAGCGTCACGTTCACTGACGAAGGGGTCGGGATGACCGAGGAGGAGATCGACACGGCCTTCCAGCCCTTCCGCGGATCGTTCCGCGGCGGCATCGGCCTGGGTCTCGCGGTGGTCTTCAGGGTCGTCCAGGAGCACGGCGGGAAGATCAGGGTCCAGAGCCGCCCCGGCACGGGATCCACGTTCACGATCGAGCTTCCCGGCGCGCGGCAGCCGCTCGCGGTCCCCGCCGTCCGGAACGAAGTCGCCGCCGGCCGGACCGGCGAGGAGCGATAGGTTGCAGCGCATACTCGTGGTCGAGGACGAGCCGGACCTCCGGAAGGTCCTCGCGTCGCTGCTCAAGCGCGAGGGGTACCACGTCGATCTCGCCGAGAGCGGCCCGCGCGCCTTCGAGATGCTGGGCAAGGAGATCTACGATCTCGTGATCACCGACGTGCGGCTCCCGGGGGCGTCGGGGATCGAGGTGCTGCGCGTGACGCGCGAGACGTACCCGGACGCCCCCGTGATCGTCATCACCGCCTTCGCGTCGGACGAGGCCGCCGAGGAGGCGCGCCGGCTCGGCGCCTTCAACTACATCACGAAGCCGTTCGACAACGACAAGATCGTCGCCGACGTCGGCATCGCGCTCGGGTGGAAGCGCCTCGGCTCGCTGATGGCGTCGGTCGCCGGCAAGTACCGGTTCGACCAGCTCGTCGCCCGCAGCGAGAAGATGAAGACCATCATGGAGACCGTGGCGCAAGTGGCGCCGACGGCCAGCACCGTCCTCATCACCGGCGAGTCCGGGACGGGCAAGGAGCTGATCGCGCGCGCGATCCACCACAACTCGCAGCGCCGCGACGGCGCCTTCGTCTCGATCAACTGCGGGGCCCTCCCCGACGAGCTGCTCGAGAGCGAGCTGTTCGGCCACACGAAGGGCTCGTTCACCGGGGCCGTCGCCTCGAAGAAGGGGTACTTCGAGGTCGCCGACGGGGGCACGATTTTCCTGGACGAGATCGGCGACACCTCGCCGGCGATGCAGATCAAGCTGCTGCGATCGCTGCAGGAGAAGACGATCCGCCGCGTCGGCGGAACGGAGGAAATCGCGGTCGACGTCCGCGTGATCACCGCGACGAACCAGGATCTCGAGACGATGGTCCGCGAGAAGAGATTCCGCGAGGATCTCTTCTACCGCATCAACGTCATCCCCATCAAGCTCCCCCCGCTGCGCGAACGCAAGGAGGACATCCCGCACCTCGCCTTCCATTTTTTCGATCGCTATAAGAAGGAGATGGGCAAGAAGCTCACGACCATCTCCGACGACGCCATGGCGGCGCTCAACGCGTACGACTGGCCCGGCAACATCCGCGAGCTGCAGAACGTGCTGGAGCGGGCGGTCGCCCTCGAGTCGAGCGACGCGGTGCGCGCCGAGGGGCTCCCCCTCGAGCTCCGGGCGAACCGGACGGCCGCGCGCGAGAACCTGCTGGGCCTCCTCGGGCTCGAGGAGGGGGGCATCGACCTCGAGACGGTACTGGAGCAGGTGCGCGAGCACTACATGCGGGAGGCCCTCTCGAAGAGGGGAGGGGTCCAGATCCAGGCGGCGCGCCTCCTCGGCATGTCGTTGGCCCCGGGACGAACGCTCTACTACCGCGACATCGGCCAGTACTACCTCCCCAACCGCACCCTCACGGTGGCCGCCGTCCACGACGGGCGCCTTCCCCGGTGGAACCCGCACCGCAACAGCGGGCAGCCCTTCCTCGCGAACCCGAACTGCTTCGTCCTCCGGCCGACGACGCTGCTGTTCCTGCCGTTCCCGCCGCGCCTCGTGCACATCCCGATGACGCTGTCGATCATGTTCCTCCTCGCGTGCGCCGCCGCGGGGACCTGGCTCCTGCTCCGCGACAGCGGTCTCTCGCGGCCGGCGTGCCTCCTCGGCGCGAGCGCGTTCGCGCTGTCGGGAGGGGTGCAGTCCATGGGGCAGGTGCTCAACCACCTCGAGGGGGTCGCGTTCATCCCCGCGACGCTCTGGGCGGTGCGGCGGAGCCTCGTCCGTGGATGGAGGCCGTGGGGCGTCGTCGCGGGAGCCCTCTTCGGCCTCGTCGTCTCGGCGGGAGAGCCGGTCTGGATCGTGGTCACGTGCCTCGCCGCGTGCGCGCTGCCGGCGCTGCCGAAGCTCGACCTCCGCGGCGCGGTGCGGACCGGGGCGGTCGTTCTCCTCCTGGCCCTGGCCGTCTCCGCCGCGCAGCTCTTCCCGCTCCTCGAGAACGCCCTGGAGAGCGAGAGGGGGGCGGGGCTCTCGACGGAGGACGCGATGAAGTGGTCGCTCGCGCCCCAGGCCATCCTCCAGTCGGCGATCCCGGGGTTCTGGGGGGACACCTCCCGCATCGCCCCGGAGGCGTACTGGGGGACGTGGATCTTCGAGAGCACGCTGCCGTGGCTCCTCTCCATCCATCTCGGCGCGCCGATCCTCGTTCTCGCCGCGGCCGGCGCCTGCACCCGCCGCGACGCCGGCGCGTGGCGGGCGGCCGCTCTCGCCGTAGCCGGGGTCCTCCTCGCCTTCGGGAGGTTCACCCCCGTCTACCCCTTTCTCGTCGACCACGTGCCCGGATTCTCGAACGTCCGTTTCCCCGTGAAGTGGTTCGGCATGACGACGTGGTGCGTCGCCATCCTCGCCGCCGCCGGCTTCGATCGCCTCGCCTCTCGGAGGCCGGGGCCGCTCCCGCGGCCGGCGCTCGCGGCGGGGGCGATCGCCCTCGTCGCGCTCCTCGCCGGCGTCGCGCTCGCGACGGGCGGGGTCCCTTCCGCATCCGGCCTCGTCCGATCGCTCTTCGACGTCCCCGGCTCCGTCGGCGACGACGTCCTCGCGGCGGGAGCGGTGCGCGCGATCGGCACCGGAATGATCCTCGCGGCCTCAGGATCGCTCCTCGTCCTCCTCTTCCTTTCTCCAGGGAGCGCGGCGCCGGCCGGACGCGTCTGGCTCGCGGCCGCCACGTGCGCCGCCCTCCTCCTCGCAGCCGACGCCGGAGTGAACCCCTCAGCCCCCTTCGACGCGGTCTTCGAGCCGTCGCCACTCCTCCGCGCGATGCCCGAGGCGGTCGCCGGGGATCTCCGCTTCTTCGGCCTGCCGCGCCCGGCGGGGTTCGCGTTCCGGACGCCGTCCCGCGGGTACGTCGAGGCGACCGGAATTCCCGCCGACTCGCTCGCGTGGGGTATGAGGTGGGACGTGCGGACGCTCCGCTACGCGACGATGTTCCCGTCGGGAGTGTACGGCGCGTACGATCGCACGGGCGACTCGAGGCTCGACCTCCTTCCGGGCTCGACCCTTTCGCAGGAGTTGAAGGACGGGATGCCCGCCGACGAGATGGTGAGAGTCCTCGGCGCCTCGTCGGTCGGGTTCGTCCTCTCGCACGCGGTGATCGATCACCCCGATCTCCGGGAGGTCGCCTCCCTCGACGGGGAGGCGAACGTCCCGGTGAAGCTCTACCGGGTGCGCGCGCCGGTTCCGCGCGCCGGCCTCGTCGAGCGCGCCATGGCGGCCGGCACGCCCGTCGAGGCGCTTCAGAAGATTCGGAGGGGCGAGGTCGACCCCCGCACGGAGGTGCTCCTCGACGCCGGCGCGATCGCCCGCGGCGGGGAGGGGCGGGAGGGGGCGCGTCCCCTCGAAGCGGAGCGCCCCGGGACGGCGGCTGTCTCGCGCGATGAAGGGGACGCCCTCGAGGTCCACGTCGCCGCGCGCCGTCCGGCCTGGCTCGTCGTCACCGACACCTTCGACTCCTCGTGGCATGCGACGGTCGACGGCTCTCCCGTCGCGATCGAGAGGGCCAACGGGATGTTCCGGGCCGTCCGGGTCGCCGCGGGAGAGCACGACGTCCGGTTCGAGTACCGACCCTGGTCGATCCGCGCGGGCCTCGCGGTCAGCGCGCTCGCCCTCCTCCTCGGCACGGCGATCGTCGTCACGTCGCGGCGGGCCCCCGCGGCGTGAGACCCGGCCGGCTGGACGCCGCCTGCGGAGCCCTCCTCGCCGTCGCCGCGGCCTCCGCCGCCGCCACACGGATCGCCGCGAACGATCTCTGGTGGCATCTCAAGGCGGGGGAGTGGATCGTCTCGCACGGCGCCGTGCCTCGCGCCGACGACTTCTCGTTCACCTCCGCCGGGACCCCGTGGGTCGATCACGCGTGGCTCTGGCAGGTCATCGCGTGGGAGCTGCACGATCGCCTGGGGATCCCCGGCCTCGCGATCCTCAAGCTCTCCTGCGCGGGAATCGTCGCGGCGCTCGGGTTCGCGGCCCTGCGGCGCCGGGAGGTCGCAGCGCTCCCGTCGGCGCTCGTCGTCCTGGTCGCCCTGGCGGGCGCGCGGTTCCGGCTCACCGATCGCCCCGAGGTCGCGTCGCTCGCCCTCCTCTCGATCTTCGCCTTCGTCGTGCTGATCTCCGGGCTGACCCCCGCCCGGCGCGCGATCGCGGCGGCGGCGGTGTGCTGCCTCTGGGCCAACGTCCACGCCGGGGTTCTGCTCGGCCCCGCGCTCGCCGGCGCGACGGCCCTCGGAAGCCTGATGGAGGGGACGCGGGCGATGCGCGATCGTCGCCCCGGCGCTGCGACCGTGCTGGCGCGCGCCCGGGGCGAAGCGCTCGCGGCGGCGGCCTCGGCGGCGGGGATGCTGCTGAATCCTTACGGCTTCCGGATCCTGCTCGTCCCGCTGAAGCTCGGGGCCGCCCTCGCCGACCCCCGCCTCGTCAATCCCGAATGGCTGTCGCCGGCGGCGGCCACCTTCCCGCTCTTCTTCGCGATCCTGGCCGCCGTCATCGGCTGGCTCGCGTTCCGAATCCTCAGGCGCCACGACGCGGCCGCATGGCGATCGATGCTCCTCGTCGGGGGGATGGGGACGCTCGCGATCTCGGGGTCGCGGCACATCGGCTTCTTCTTCGCCGCGCTTCCGTTCGCGGTGGCCCTCGCCAGGGATCCGGCCGATCGGGCGCCGTCCGGCGCGCGCGCCGCCCTCCTCTCGCCCCTTCTCGCGGTCGCCGCGGCCGTCGCGTTTCCGCTCATCCCCTCCGCGATCACCGCGTCTCCGGGGTTTGGCGTGGACGGCGCGCAGTTCCCGGCCGCCGAGACCGACTTCGTCGCGGCTCGACTCCCGGCGCCCCGGCGCATGTACAACGACGTCGGGCACGGGGGGTACCTCATCTGGCGCCTGTACCCCGCGGACCGCGTCTTCATCGACGGGCGGAACGAGGTTCACGCGGCGCTGCTGGGAGAGATCGCGCGCGCTCTCGACGACGGGCGCGCCTGGTCGGATCTCCTCGATCGGCACGATGTCCGCGCGGCGCTGGTGCGGTATCGCGACGAGCGCATCGCCGTCGCGGGTCAGCCCGCGGAGATGGCGAGGTCCTTCGCGGCGCTGCACTTCCCGCGATCGAGGTGGGCGCTCGTCTTCTGGGGCGACAGCGCGATGGTCTTCGTGAAGCGGGGGGCCGGCGCCGACGCCCTGATCGCATCGGAGGAGTACCAATTCGCCCACCCCGAGGACACCGCGTATCAGATCGAGCGGTGCCGCGGCGGCGATCGGGCGCTCCTCGACGGCATCCTGGCCGATTTGCGCCGCCGAGTGGCCGCGCCCCCCCGGTCGGAGCGAGCCGAGCGCCTCCTGGCGGAGTTCGGAGCCCTCGGAGGCCACTGACACTTGTTGTCAGATCGCATGACAACGGCGGCCCGAAAAGGCTTGCCAGGACCATGAGAATCAGCCCGATAACGCGACCCCGGGCCGGCGGCCTCATCAGACAAGATGCTTGGTATCAAGCCTTTAAGCGGTGCACCACGCGTCACCGCGGAGCGTGGCACCCGCCTTGCTGTCTTAGCGTCGAACAATGGAGGGTTTACCAGATGGTCGGCAGAAAGAAGACGCAGGGATTCACGCTGATTGAGCTCCTCATCGTCGTCGCGATCATCGGGATCATCGCGGCGATCGCGATCCCGAACCTGCTGAACGCGATCGACCGCGGCAAGCAGAAGAGGACGATGTCGGACATGAGGTCGGTTGGCACCGCGGTCGAGTCGTACGCGGTGGACAACAACTTCTACCCGATCCAGAAGAGCATGGCGGCC
>JACPZX010000015.1 GCA_016195325.1 Acidobacteriota bacterium | reverse complement strand
CGCGCGCGTAGCCGAGCCGCAGGCGCCGCTGGAGGTTGCTTGCGGAGACCGACTTCGTCTCGATCGCCATCCGCACCGCCTCGCCGAACATCGTGTCCTCCTCGCCCTCGAAGTCCGCCGCCTCCTTCTTCTCGACGGTGACCGACTCGTCGAAGTTGGGGCGGGCCTGCTTCCTGAGGAACTCGGCCACCTTCAAGCACTCGTTGTCGGCGATGTACGAGCCGTGGAGCCTCAGGAGCCTCGCGCTTCCCGGGGGGAGGAAGAGCATGTCGCCGTTCCCGAGGAGCTTTTCCGCGCCGTTCGCGTCGATGATCGTCCGCGAGTCGACCTTGCTCGACACGCGCAGCGCGACGCGCGACGGGAGGTTGGCCTTGATGACGCCGGTGACGACGTCCACCGACGGGCGCTGCGTCGAGAGGATCAGGTGGATGCCGACGGCGCGCGCCATCTGCGCGAGGCGCGTGATCGAGTCCTCGACGTCGGCGGCCGCGAGGATCATCAGATCGGCCAGCTCGTCGATGACGACGAGGACGTAGGGAAGGGGCTTCACCTCGGGGCCGCCGTCGGCGGTGCTCTGCCCCCCCATCCCGGCCTTCCCCTGCTTCAGGTAGGCGTTGTACTGATCGATGTTCCGGACGCCGCACTCGGCCAGCGTCTTGTAGCGCCGCTCCATCTCGAGCGTGGCCCACTTGAGGGCGTTGCTCGCCTTCTTCGGCTCCGCCACGACGGGGGTGAGGAGGTGCGGGATGTTCTCGTAGATCCCCAGCTCCAGCCGCTTGGTGTCGATCATGATGAACTTCACCTCGTCGGGCGAGCATCGGAAGAGGATGCTGGCGATGATCGAGTTCAAGGTCACCGACTTCCCCGCGCCGGTCGCCCCCGCGATCAGGAGGTGGGGCATCTTCGCGAGATCGGCGACGTAGGGCTCGCCGTCGATCGTCTTGCCGAGCGCGAGCGTGAGGCGCGAGGGGCTCTTCTGGAACTTCGCAGACTCGAGCATCTCCCGCATGTAGATCGTCTCGCGGATGTCGTTCGGTACCTCGATGCCGACGGTGGACTTCCCCGAGACGCGATCGATGCGGACGCTCTCGGCCTCCATCGCGAGGCACAGGTCGTCGGCGAGCGACGTCACCTTGCTGTACTTGATGCCGGCGTCGGGCTTGAACTCGAAGGTGGTGACGACGGGGCCGGGATGGATCTCGATGACCGCGCCGTCCACGCCGAACTCGCGGCATTTCTCGGTGAGTTTCTTCGCCTTCGCGAAGAGCGCCTTGTCGTCCACCGTCGCGGAGGCCGACGCGGCCTGGAGGAGCGAGAGCGGCGGCAGCGTGTAGCCGCGCTCCCCCGGTCCTATCGGCAGGCGCGCCTGCTTCGGTGCGGGGCGGGGCTCGTGCTCGGGCGCGGGGCCCGCGGCGAGGCGGGGGGCCCTCTGCGGCGAGGGGGAGGGGCCGGCTTCGGCCTTCGGCCGCACGGGCGCCGCCGGGACGTCGAGGGTCTGGGAGCGGGCCTGCTTCTTCACGACCTGCTCGCGCATCCGATCGCGCCTCCGCCTCTCGGTGAACCTCGCGAGGGCGGTGCGCCCCTTCCGGGCCGCCGCGGCCGCCGCGCCGCCGAAGAGCTTGAGAACGTCGGGGAAGGAGACCTTCGTCGTGACGACGGCGCAGGCGAGGACGACGGTCAGGGAGAAGATGACCGCGCCGGCGCGGTTCATCACCGACGCCATGGCGTCGCCGATCGCCGCGCCGAGGATCCCCCCCGAGTCGACGCCCGCGCCGAGGAGGTTCGCGCCGAGCGCGAGGTGCAGCAGCGGCAGGAGCCCCAGGAGCATCCCGCCGAAGCCGACGAGGGCCGCGAGAAGGCCCGGCCCTCCTTTCCCGAAGATCCGCCGCAGACCGAGCCACGCCCCCGCGACGACGAGGACGTACGAGACGAGGCCGAAGATCTGGAGGAAGGCCTCCGAGAGGGTGGCCCCCGCGCGGCCGACGATGTTGTGCGCCGGCCCCGGGGAGGCGGCGTGCGCGAAGAACGAGGGGTCTCCCGGCGTGTGGCTGATGAGGGCGAGGGCGAGCGTGAAGCTGAGGGAGACCAGCGCGATGCCGACTGCCTCGCCGAGCCTGGGGATGCGGGCCATCAGACCTCCAGTACGACGGGGATGATCATGGGGCGCCGCTGCGTCCGCTTTCTCAGGAAGCGCTTCAGATCGGCCTGGATGCGCATCGTGATGAAGCCGTTGTCCCCCCGCTCCTCGACGGAGCAGCCGCGGATCGACTCCATGACGACCGCCGCCGCCTCGCTGAAGAGCTGCTTCTCGTCCTGCACCCAGACGAAGCCGCGGCTGACGATCTCGGGCTCCGACTCGACGTTTCCCGTGTGCTGGTCGATGAGCACGATCGGCACCACCACGCCGTCCTCGGCGATGTGGCGCCGGTCGCGGATCACCATCTCCTCGACCTCCTCGAGCGTGCCGTCGATGAAGACCGAGCCGACGCGGGCCTTGCCGGTGACGCGGGCGGACCCTTCGTCGAGCTCGATGATGTCGCCGGTCTCCGCGAGGAGCACCCGCTCGTCGGGCCACCCCATCTCGGTCGCGATCCGCGCGTGCTGCGAGAGGTGCTGGAAGTCGCCGTGGACGGGGATGAAGTACTTCGGGCGGGTGAGCGAGAGCATGATCTTCAGCTCCTCGCGGCTCGCGTGCCCCGAGACGTGGATGCGCGCCGGGCCGTCGTCGAGGAGGACGTCGGCCCCGCGCCGGCACAGGTGGTTGACGACGCGCCCGATGGGGCGCTCGTTCCCCGGGATGCGGCGCGCCGACAGGATGACCAGGTCGCCCCGCCCGATCGTCAGATCGCGGTGATCGTTGAGCGCGAGGCGCGAGAGCGCGCTCATCGGCTCCCCCTGGCTCCCCGAGACGATGGCGACGAGCTCGCCCGGAGGGTGGCGCTCGAGCTCCCGCGGGTCGATGACGATGCCGGGGGGGACGTGCATGTAGCCGAGCTCCTCGGACACGCGCACGTTCGAGGCGACGCTCCGCCCGAGGAAGGCGACCTTGCGCCCGGTGCGCGCGGCGATGGCGACGATCTGCTGCAGGCGGTGGATGTTGCTCGCGAAGGTGGTGACGATGACGCGCCCCTTCGCCGCCTTCACGAGCGGCTCGAGCGCCCTCCCCACCTCGCGCTCGGAGGGGGTGAACCCCGGCCGCGCGGCGTTCGTGCTGTCGGACAGGAGCGCGAGGACCCCTTCGGACCCGAGCTCGGTGAAGCGGCGGAAGTCGAAGAGGCGCCCGTCCACGGGGGTCTGATCGATCTTGAAGTCGGCGGTGTGGACGATCGTCCCGACGGGGGTGCGGATCGCCATCGCCACCGCGTCGGGGATGCTGTGCGTCACCTGCAGGAACTCGACGCGGAAGGGCCCGGCCTCGACGGTCTCCCCCGGGCGCACCGGGTTCAGCTCGTTCGCGTGCGTGTCGATCCGGTACTCCTCGAGCCTCTGGCGCGCGAACCCCAGCGTGAGCTTCGTGCCGTAGACGGGGCACTTCACCCTCTGGAAGAGATGGGGGAGGGCGCCGATGTGATCCTCGTGGCCGTGCGAGAGGAAGACGGCCTTCACGATGGCCGGCTCGTCGAGCAGGTACGTCATGTCCGGCACGATGAAGTCGACCCCGTGGAAGGAGTCCTCGGGGAACATGAGGCCCGCGTCGATCACGATGGCGGCGTCGCCGTAGCGGATCGCCATCATGTTCATGCCGAACTCCCCGAGCCCGCCCAGGGGAGTAGATCCGCAGGCACTCGGCGCGCGTCAGCGTTTCGGGACGCCGCGCGGGATCGACGCCGAGCGCGGCGACGCGCGCGGCCGCCGCGCCGCGATCGCCGCCGAAGGCGTGGGCGAGGTTGTGGGGGAGGGTGCGCCGCTTCTGGTGAAAGAGCGCGCGGATGAAGGGGGGGTACCCCTTCTCGGCATCCCCCTCGAGCTCCCGGCTCTCGCGCAGCGGCATCACCACGACGGCGCTGTCGACCTTCGGCGGCGGGGAGAACGACCCCGGGGCGAGCCGCATCACCACCCTCGGGGAGCTGTAGTACTGGGAGAGGACCGACAGCGACCCGTACGTCTTCCCCCCGGGGGGGGCGCAGATCCGCTCGGCCACCTCGCGCTGGAGCATGACCGTGAGCGAGGCGAAGAGGGGGGCCGCGAGGAGGGCCCGCGAGACGATCTCGGTCCCCACCGAGTAGGGGAGGTTCGCGAGGAGGCGAAACCGCGCGGAGGGAGCGGCATCCAACCCCCTGAGGTGGGCGGCGAGCGGCTCGTCGAGGGCGTCGCCGACCACGAGGTGCAGCCGCCCGTCGGCGCCGAGGCGATCCCTCAGCCCGGCGGCGACCGCGGCGTCCTTCTCTATCGCGAGGACGCGCGCCCCCGCGGCGAGGAGCCGCTCCGTGAGCACGCCGTGGCCGGGGCCGACTTCGAGCACGACCTCCCCGGGGACCGGGGCGAAGTTCGAGACGATCTGGTCCGCGGCCGCGAGGTTCCGGAGGAAGTGCTGCCCGAGCGATCGGCGCCGCCTCGGCGTCGTCATCGTCAACAGGCGCCGCGTGCGGCGCCTTCCTTGAACGTCGCGGCGCGGCGGGCGCCTTGCCGCCCGAGAACGCTGTGATAAGATTGACGACCCCAGACCGTTCCGCCCGAAACGCAGGGCGGCCACCGACAAGGAGCGCCGTTCCAGATGAGCGAAGGGATGATCGTTCTCACCGAGACCAACTTCGACGCCGAGATCGCGAAAAAGGACGGCGGCCCCATCCTCGTGGATTTCTGGGCGACCTGGTGCGCCCCGTGCCGGGCGGTGGCCCCGATCCTCGAGAAGCTCTCCACCGAGTACAGGGGAAAGGCGCGCATCGGCAAGCTCGACGTGGACGACAACCCCGCCATCGCGACCCGGTTCGGGGTGATGAGCATTCCGACCCTTCTCCTCTTCAAGGACGGCAAAGTCGCCGAGCAGATCATCGGCTCCCAGTCGAAAGAGGCGATCTCGGGGATGATCAGCCGCCACATTTCCTGATTTCCTGGTCCCGCGGGCAACGCTGAGCGGGCGTGATCGCGGCGGCCGCCCCGGCGCGAAACCGGACCCCTGCCGCCGCGTAGTCTACATCCACACGCGCGCGCGCCGCAGGCAGGGACGCGCGGCGACCCGGAGGCCACGATGGAAGGGGAAAGGTTTGAGATCCACATCGCGGACGCCGTCCTCGACGACCTGCGCGATCGCCTCTCCCGCACCCGCTGGCCCGACGAGATCGAAGGGGCCGGCGCCGCCTACGGCCTTCCCCTCGCCGCGCTCCGCGATCTGACCGACTACTGGCGCGAGCGGTTCGACTGGCGCGAGAGGGAGCGGGCGCTCAACGCCTTCGCGCACCGCCTCATCCCGCTCGCGGGCGGCCGCGTCCATCTCGTTCACGAGAGGGGGAAGGGGACGAGGCCGTTGCCGCTCCTCCTCACGCACGGCTGGCCGGGGACGTTCGCCGAGTTCGTGAAGGTCATCCCGCTCCTCACCGATCCGGTCCGTTGGGGGGGTGATCCGGACGACGCCTTCGATGTCATCGTGCCGTCGATCCCGGGCTACGGCTTCTCCGATCGGCCGAACGCCCCGGGGATGAGCAGCCGCCGCGTCGCGGGGATGTGGGCGGATCTCATGTCGGCGCTGGGGTACGAGCGGTACGGCGCGCACGGAGGGGACTGGGGGGCCGCCATCACGACGTGGCTCGCCGTCGACCACCCGTCGCCTCTCCCCGGAATCCACCTCAACTACATCCCGGGATCGTACCGCCCGCACCTCGGCCCGGGCGCGCGCGAAACGAGCGCGGCCGAGCGGCAATTCCTCGAAGGTCGCGATCGCTGGCTCGAGGACGACGGCGCCTACGGCCACGTGCAGGGGACGAGGCCGCAGACGCTCGCCTACGCGCTGAACGACTCGCCGGCCGGGCTCGCCGCGTGGATCCTCGAGAAGCTCCAGGAGTGGAGCGACTGCGGCGGCGACGCGCTGCGCCGCTTCAGCCGCGACGAGATCCTCACCCACGTGACGATCTACTGGGCGACGGGGACGATTGGCTCGTCGATGCGCCTCTACCTGGAGTCGAAGAGGACGCCGCTCCACTTCCGCGACGGGGACCGGATCGCGGTCCCGGCCGGCGTCGCCCGGTTCGCGAAGGAAGCGCCGATGCCCCCCCGCGAGTGGGTCGAGCGCGTCTACGACGTGAGGCGGTGGACCGAGTTCCCCCGCGGGGGGCACTTCGCCGCGATGGAGGAGCCCGAGCTCCTGGCGGCCGACATCCGGGAGTTCTTCCGGCCGCTCAGGTAGGCGCGGGCGTCAGATCTTCTTCGCCTCGCGCTTCAGGCTCGTGATCGTCAGGTCGCCGCTCCCGGCGTCGGCCACGATCGTCCGCCCGTACGATCCGCCGATGTCCATCCCCGCGATCTCGACCCCGTGGTGCGCGAGCGCCTCGAGCGCGGCGCGGATGTTGCGCTCGCCGAGCGTCTCCCGGTCGGTCGAGGGCGTGGCCGCGAACATGTGGGCTCCGCCCGCGACCTTCGCGACGCACGAGGCGGGGTGTCCCCCCATCTCGCGGATCGCCTCGAGGATCGCCGGGATCGCGGTGTCGGCGAACTTGCCCGTCGGCGCCGCAGGCCCCGCCGCGCCCCGTGAGGCGGGGGCCGGGAGGAGGATGTGGGCGAGCCCGGCGAGTTTTCGCCCCGGCTCGTGGATGAAGACGGCGACGCACGATCCGAGGCCGTAGATGGCGAGCTGCGCCGGGGCCTCGCGGACGAGGATCTCGCCCATGCGCACGCGCTCCACCACCGCCTCCCCACGCCTCACGCGCCCCGTCCCTCCGTCACGGCTCTCGGCTCTCGGCGAGGGCCTCGAGGATCCGGGGGAGCGATGCCGGGTCGGGCATCAGGAGGAGCTGCCCCCTCAGGTCCGGCTCGGCGGTGATCTCCGTGTGGATGACGAGCGCCGCGTCGGCGCGCTGCCCCTGCTCGATGAGGAGGACGTCGACGACGGCGCCGGCCATGTCGCTCGCGAACATCGGCACGCTCGGGATGAGGCTCATGCCGAGCGCCGCGCTCATCGCGTTCAGGTAGGCGCAGGTGAGGATGTTCCCCATCTCCATCAGCCCGGAGATCTCCATCTCGCTCATCTCGTCGACGCTGAGGGCGCCGGGCGGGAACAGGATCGCGAGGATCTTCAGGGCGGTCCGGGGGGGGAGCGCGAGGAAGACGCTCGCGCGGCAGTCGCCGAAGACCTTGAGGTGGATGCCGACGACGGGAGCCTCGGGGCCGCCGAGGAGAGCCGGCACGTCGGCGAGATCGACGCTCGACACGGCCGCGACGTCGAGCCTCACGGCGGCGCCCGTGAACTGGTGCAGCGCCCGCTCGGCGGCGTAGGCTCCCTCGACGCTGATGCGGCGGAGGCGCTCGAGATCCTTCGTTGCGAGGCTGAGGGTCGTCATGCGGGCCTCCCGGCTGTCAGCTCCCCGTGACCTGCCGGTGCAGGTTGGGGACGTCGAGGATGAGCGCGATGCGGCCGTCGTCGAGGAGCGCGGCGCCGCTGTACTCCCGCAGGTGCTCGAGGGGCGGCCCGAGCGGCTTCACGACCAGCTCGCGCCGCTCGAGGATCGAGTCCACCGCGAGCGCGCCGTGGACGGCCTCGGTTCGAAAGAGGAGGACGGGGAACCGCTCCGGCAGCTCCCGACCGTCAGGCTGCAGGCCGAGGGCGTCGTCGGGCCTGAAGGCGTGGAGGAGCGTGCCCCCCTCGTCGAGGAAGAAGCCGCCGCGGGATCGCCGCACGAGGTCGCGCGAGGCGAGCATCGTGCGGTAGGCGACCGAGCCCGGGACGGCGAAGATCGTGCCGCCCACCTCCACGAGGAAGGCGTCGATCACGGCGACCGTGAGCGGGAGGTCGAGGAGTATCGTCACCCCCGACCCCTTCTGCGTGCGGAGGTCCATGTGCCCGCCGAGCTTCTCGATCCGCGTGCGGACCACGTCCATCCCGACGCCGCGGCCGGACAGCTCGTTCGGGCGCTCCGTCGTGGAGAATCCGGGGATGGTCGTGAGGAGGAGGACGTCCGCGGGGGTGAGCGCGGCGGCGTCGGCCACCGAGATGAACCCCCCGTCGATGGCCGACTTCAGGATCTCGTCGGGGTCGATCCCGCGGCCGTCGTCCTCGATCTTCAGCCTCACGCGATCCCCCTCGCGGGAGACGGCGATGAAGATGCGGCCCGTGGAGTCCTTGCCGTGCGCCTCGCGCTCCTCCGCGGGCTCGATCCCGTGATCGACGGCGTTGCGTAACATGTGATTGAGGGGATCGAGGATCTCCTCGAGGACGGCGCGATCGAGAGCGACCTCCATCCCGGAGACCTGGAGCGCGACCCTCTTTCCCGTCTGCCGCGCGAGGGCGCGCACCGTCTGGTTGAGGTGCGGCGCGATGTGCTCGAACGGCAGGAGGCGGATCTCCATCACGTCCGCGCGCAGGCGGTCGATGGCCCCCGCGAGCTTCCCGTGGCTCTCGGTCGCCGTGTGGAGATCCTTTCCCTTCAGCGCGGCGCCGAGGCTGCCGCGCCACGTGATCAGCTCGCCGAGCGTGTCGAGAAACCTGTCGAGGGAGTGCGTCGGGATGCGGATCGTCGAGGGGAGCCCCGCCTCGCTCTCCCTCGGGCCCTCCCGGCGCGCCGCGGGCTCCACGGGGAGGAGCTCCTCGTTGAGGCTGTACGACGCGACGTCGAGGATCCCCTCGATCGCGGCGACGATCTTCGCGCGCGGGAGCTTCGTCGAGAGGAGCAGGGCGATCGATCCGTCGAACGGGGCGTGGCCGAGCGTCTCGCGCGCCGGCGTGGAGGTGAGAATCGAGCCGACCGAGTCGAGCTGCCTCAGCGCGAGGGCGGCGCGGGCGGCCGGAAGCTCGGCGTCGGGGTTGATCTGGAGCCGGCACCTGAAGACCGTCGCCCCGTCGTCCCCATCCGGCGCCGGTGCCGCGGCGCCGGCGATCCCGCCCGGCGCCCGCTCGGCACCGGGAGCGGGGGAGGGGGCGCTCTCTCCCGCCATCGCGACGGTTGCGCGCGCGACCGAGGCGGCGAGATCCTCCGTCCCGGGAAGGTCGTGCCCGCCTCCCGCCACGGTCTCCACCATCGACGCGATCACGTCGAGCGCGGCGACGACGAGGTCGGCGACGCCGGGGCGGCCGGCGCGGGCGGCGGGGTCCTTGCGGATCTCGTCGAAGAGGTCCTCGACCTTGTGGCTGAGGGTGGCGATCGGCGCGAACCCCATCGACGCCGCCATCCCCTTCAGCGAGTGGAAATGGCGGTAGAGGGCGTTGAGCCCCTCGGCGTCGCTCTCTCCGGCCGCGAGGCGCGCGATCTCCCGCTCGGCCTCCATGAGGTGCTGCCGCGCCTCCGAGACGAACAGATCGAGGTAACGGCTCATGTCCACGAGGACGTCACCTCTTCATCACGTTGTCGACGACCTTGAGCACCTTCTCCGGCGTGAAGGGCTTGACGATGAAGTCCTTCGCCCCCGCCGCGATCGACTCGATGACGAGGGCCTCCTGCCCGAGCGCGCTGCACATGATGATCACGGCCGTAGGGGTTCGGCTGAGGATCTCGCGGGTCGCCTCGATGCCGTCCAGCTCGGGCATCACGATGTCCATCGTCACGAGCTCGGGCTTCAGCTCGAGGAACCTGTCGACCGCCTCGCGGCCGTTCGCCGCCTCGCCGACGATCTCGAACCGTCCCGTCGTCTTCAGGATGTCCCGGATCATCGAGCGCATGTAGAGCGCGTCGTCCACGATGAGCACCCGCGTCGCCATTCGAAGCTCTCCTCTATCGCGTCCTGAAACGCTTCAGCACCCGGGCCTCGCAGTGGGCCGCGAGGTCGGCCGCGGAAAGCAGGTGCACCATCCGGCCGTCCATCTCCACGAGGGCGGCGTACGGCGGGGCGCCGAGGCCGTCCGCGGCGCGCGGGCCCCCCGGCCGGCCGCCCGAGATCGACGACTCCTGGCCGCGCCCGATGTCGACGCGCGCCCGCGTGAAGAGGGCGAGGTTTTCGCGCGGCGCCGCGAGGACCACCGCGTGGCCTGGGCCGTCCCCCCTCGGGCCGGGGCTCCCCGGCGGAGAGTAGAGGACGTCGACGTCGATCAGCGTCACCACGCGGCCGCGGATGTTCGCGACCCCGCGCACCGCCGCCGGCGCGCGCGGGACGGGGGTCACGCGCGTCACGCGGGCTACCTCGCGGATCTCGTCGAGGAGGACGCCGAGGCGATCCCCCGAGATCTCGAAGTGAACGAACGCCGCTTCGGCCACGCGCCCCCTCCGGCTACATCTTGAAGATCGAGACGAGATCCTTGAGCGTGTCGGAGGTGCGCGCGAGCTGCGCCGCCGACGTGTACATCTCCTGCATCGAGGCCGTCTGCTCCTGAGTCGCCGCCGAGGCCTCCTCGGTGCCCGCCGCGTTCGACTCGGCGATGCGCGCGATCTCCTCGATCGCCTTCACGAGCCCCTCGGCGCCCCGCGCCTGCTTGTCCGTGAGCCCCGAGATCTCCTGCACGCGGGCGACGACCGCGTGGACGGAGGCGGTGATCTCGTCGAGCGATCGCCCGGCCGCGTTCACGACGTCGCGCCCCTCGCGCGCCGACTCGTGCGAGTCGGCCATCGTCTGGATGACCTCGGCGGAGCCGTTGTTGATGTCCTGCGCGAGCTTCGAGATCTGCTCGGCGAAGACCCGCGCGTTCTCGGCGAGCTTCCGGACCTCCTCGGCGACGACCGCGAAGCCGCGCCCGTGCTCGCCGGCGCGGGCCGCCTCGATCGTCGCGTTCAACGCGAGGAGGTGCGTCTCCTGGGCGATGTTGCTGATGAAGTCGACGGTCTTGTTGATCTCGAGGGCGCGCTCGCGGAATCCCGCGACCGCGGTCGAGGCCTTCTCGACGCGCAGCGAGACCTCGTTGATCTTCCGCACGGCCGAGGTCGCGTACTCGCTTCCCTGGCGGGCCTTCTCCTCGGCCTCCCCCGAGCTCGCCGAGGCGGCGCGCGCCTTGGTCGCGATCTCCTCGACCGACGCCGCGAGGGTGCGGGTGATCTCCTGCGTGCGCGACACCATGTCGGCCTGGGTCTCGGCGCCGCGCGCGATGCTCTGGACGGTGTTCGATATCTCCTCCGTCGAGGCGTTCATCTCCTCGGCCGTGGACGAGAGACTTTGGGCCGACTCGAAGATGTGCTGGCTCGTCGACTTCACCTCGGTGACGACGTTCAACATGCTCCCCAGCATCGCGTTGAACGAGTTGGCGAGGTCCCCCACCTCGTCGCCGGCGGGGATCTCCACCTTCCGCGTGAGATCCCCCTTGCTGAGCGCCGCCGAGGCGATCGCCAGCTCCTTCAGGTTCCGGGAGTAGTAGCGCGAGAGGGTGAGCGCGGCGAGGCCGCCCATCACCACGTCGCCGCCCACGATGATCGCGACGAACCAGCCGAGCCCCGTCTGGGGGTTCTGCTGGGCGACGTAGAAGATGACCAGGTTGATGACGGAGACCAGGACCGCGACGATCAGGAACCCGACGAACAGCTTGCTCTGCATTCCGTTTCCCTCAGAGTCTCCGGTAGATCCGCTCCCTCACGTGGACGACCTCGAAGAGCGCGCGCGATTCCCCCGCGATCCGCTCCACGCGGCCGAGCGCGAGATAGCCGCCCGGGCGGAGCGCCGTTGCGAGGCGCGCGAGAATCTGCTGCTGCCGGTCGGCCTCGAAGTAGATGAGCACGTTGCGGCACAGGATGAGATCGAAGGCGCCGGCGGCGCTCCGGGCGAAGAGGCTCTCGACCCGGAAGGTGGTGACGGCGGCCAGGGCGCTCGAGGGGGCGCAGCCGCGCCCGCCGTCCACCCCCTTGAAACAGCGGGCCCGGATTTCCGTAGGGACGCCTCGGAGCGCGGCCATCGGGTAGACGCCGCGCTTCGCGGTCGCGATCGCCTGCCGGTCGACGTCGGTGCCGACGACGCGGATCGGGACTCCCGGCGCGTCGCGGGCGCACAGGTCCACGATCGACGCGAGCGACCAGGCCTCCTCGCCCGTCGCGCACCCCGCGGAGCAGAGGCGGACGGTCCGCCCGGGGGAGGCGGCGGCGAGGATCTCGGGGACGACGCGGGACTGGAGGAGCGCATAGAAAGTCGGATTCCGAAAGAATTGCGTGACCTTGGTGCTGAGCGCCGCGACGAGACGATCGGCCTCTTCGGGGTCGCGCGAGAGGAGCCGGGCGTACGCGGCCGCGCCAGAGGCCCGCGTGGCGCGCATCCGCGCCAGGAGACGCCGCTGGACGTAGGACCGTCGATAGTGCGCGAGGTCCTGACCCCTGCGGCGTCGCACCAGCCATCGGATCCGCTCGAATTCGCTCTCCGCATCCGCCTGCATCGGCCCCGTGAGGCGCGGCATTCTACCATGCGAGGGGGTGGGGTCAAGGCTAACTCCTTGACGGTGTTGGAGGTAGCGTCTACCATCGCAGGCCGCCGCGGCCGGCTGCAAAGATAATGACAGCGGGCCGCCGCATCAATGTTTGAGGGGGTTTATTGATGGCGACCGACATCCAGGCTGTGAACGAGCTCGTCCGGCGGGAGGGGGTCTTCGTCGAGGCCCTTCTCGCCGAGATGCGCAAGGTCATCGTGGGCCAGAAGGGGCTGCTGGACCGGCTCCTGATCGGCACGCTCACCGGCGGGCACCTCCTCCTCGAGGGGGTGCCAGGGCTCGCGAAGACGATGGCGGTCAAGACGTTCGCCGACGCGATCGACGCGAAGTTCCAGCGCCTCCAGTTCACCCCCGACCTCCTCCCCGCGGACCTCGTCGGCACGATGATCTTCAACCAGAAGGACACGGTCTTCGTCCCCAAGAAAGGGCCGATCTTCGCGAACATCGTTCTGGCCGACGAGATCAACCGCGCCCCGGCGAAGGTGCAGTCGGCGCTGCTCGAGGCGATGCAGGAGAGGCAGGTCACGATCGGCGATCAGACTTTCCCCCTCCCCGACCCCTTCCTGGTCCTCGCCACGCAGAACCCGATCGAGCAGGAGGGGACGTATCCCCTTCCCGAGGCGCAGGTCGACCGGTTCATGCTCAAGCTCAAGGTCGACTACCCCTCGCGCGTCGAGGAGCGCGAGATCCTCGAGCGCATGACCGGCCCCGTGCTCCCCTCCGCCGCGAAGGTGATCACGACGGACGCGATGAAGCGGGCGCGCGCGGCGGCGGCCGAGGTGTACGTGGACGATCGGATCAAGGACTACATCGTCTCGATCGTGCACGCGACGCGCCGCCCCGCCGAGTTCAAGCTCGACATCGCCGGGCTCGTCCAGTACGGCGCCTCGCCGCGCGCCACGATCTTCCTGACGACGGCGTCCAAGGCGCACGCCTTCATCCGGGGCCGCGGCTACGTCACCCCCGAGGACGTGAAGGCGATCGGGGCCGACGTCCTGCGCCACCGCCTCATCCTCACCTACGAGGCGGAGGCCGAGGAGGTGACGACGGAGGAGATCGTGCGGCGCGTGTTCGACGCCATCGAGGTGCCGTAGGCATGTCGGTGAGAGGCGTCCCCCCCGAGGTGATACGGGCCGTCCGGCGTATCGAGATCCGCACGCGCCGCATCGTCCAGGACTCCATGGCGGGGGAGTACCACAGCGTCTTCCGCGGCCGCGGGATGGAGTTCTCGGAGGTGCGCGAGTACCAGGTGGGCGACGACGTCCGCAGCATCGACTGGAACGTGTCGGCCCGCATGGGACACCCGTTCGTCAAGAAGTACGTCGAGGAGCGGGAGCTGACCGTTTTCATCGCCGTGGACGTCAGCGGCTCGAAGGACTTCGGCTCGCGGGGGCGCACCAAGGCGGAGCTCGCCGCCGAGGTCGCCGCCCTCCTCGCCTTCTCGGCGATCAAGAACAACGACCGCGTCGGCGCCATCCTCTTCACCGGGCAGGTCGAGAAGTACATCCCGCCGAAGAAGGGGAAGACGCACGTGCTCCGCGTCATCCGCGAGATCCTGAGCTACGAGCCGGTGGACAGGCGGACGGACGTCGGGGCCGCCCTCGAGTACGCGCGCCGCGTCCTCACCCGTCACTGCGTCCTCTTCCTGATCTCCGATTTTCTGGCCTCGGGTTACGACAAGCCGCTCCGGATCGCGGCGCGCAAGTACGACATGATCGCGATCTCGATCGAGGACCCGCGGGAGGCGTCGTTCCCCGACGTCGGCCTCCTCGAGATCGAGGACGCCGAGACCGGAGCGCGCCGCGTCGTCGACACCGGAGATCCCCGCCTCGAGGGGGCCCTCACGCTTTCGGCCGCCGAGCGCCGGGCCTCCCTCAAGAAATCCCTTCGCGCGTCGGGAGTCGATCTCGTGAGGCTTTCGACCGGCGAACCCTACGATGTCCCCCTCATCCGGTACTTCGAAGCGCGGGCCCGGTCCGCGCGGTGACGTGAGGCGCCCGGGCGTCCCCACCGGCGCCGCCCTCCTCGCGCTCGCGGCCCTCCTCACCGCCGCTCCCGCGGCCGGGGCCGTGGCCGCGCCGCCCGACGCGGCCGGCGCGGTGAAGCTCGACGTCCGGGTCGACAAGGACCACGTCGCGGTCGGCGAGCCAATCCTCGTGACGGTCACCGCCACCGAACCCCGGCCGCTGAGGTGGGAGCCCCGCTCCGTCTCCGAGAAGGCCGGGGTCTTCGACGTCGAGACGGTCTTCGGGCCGGGACCTCCGCCCCCCGATCCGAACGCCCCGCCCGCGGGCGGGAAAGCCGCGGACCCCAACGTCACGCAGTGGATCTTCAAGCTGACCGCGTTCGAGATCGGGAAGACGGAGATCCCCGCGCTCACCCTGAGGTACGCCCCCGAGGGGGGAGGGGAGAGCGTCGCGATCGAGACGGCGCCGATGAAAGTGGAGATCGTCGCCACCGTGAAGGATCCCGAGGAGAAGCCCGCGGACATCCGCTCGGGGTTCGGCCTTCCCGCCGAGCTGCGCGGCTGGCTCTGGCTCGCGGCGGGGCTCGTCGCGGCGATCGCCGCCGCGATCCTGATCCGCCGGTGGCTGAAGAGGCGCGCCGCGCGCCCGGCCGCCCCCGCGGCGCCTGAGGTTCCCTCCCGGCCGGCCTACGACCGCTACCGCGAGCTCCTCGAGGCGCTGCTCCGCGCGGGGCATCTCGAGGCGGGGCGCGTGAAGGAGTTCCACGTCGAGCTCGCCGAGATCGTGAAGCGCTACCTCGGCGAGGTCGCCGGGATCGACGCCGTGGACAGGACGTCGTGGGAGGTCATGCAGGACCTCCAGACGGTGAAGGCCCCGCAGGCGGTGAGGGGCGAGACGGGCGCCTTCCTCGGTGCGTGCGATCTCGTGAAGTTCGCGAAGCACCTTCCCGACCGCGCGGCCGCCGGCGCCACGGTCGAGTGCGCCCGCCGCATCCTCGATCTGGCCCGCCCCGCGCCCCCCGTTCCCCCCGCCGCCGGGGGGGGCGCGCCGTGATCGACTTCCGCTTCGCCGATCCCTGGCTCCTCCTCGCCGCCGCGGCGATCCCGATCGTCGTCTACCTCAAATTCCGGCACGAGCGGTCGCGGCGGGCGAGCCTCAGGTTCTCCAGCCTCGGCATGCTCGGCTCCTCGGGGACGACGGTCTGGTCGCACCTGAGGCACCTCCCGGCGGCCCTCCGCGTGGCGGCGCTGATCCTCCTCGCCCTCGCCTTCGCCCGCCCGCAGGCGGGGCACACCGAGGACGAGATGCTCACCCGCGGCATCGACATCATGATCACGCTCGACAACTCGACGAGCATGGCGGCCGAGGACCTCCGCCCTCGAAACCGCCTCGCCGTCGCGAAGGAGGCGGTGGCCGCCTTCATCGAGGGGCGCAAGAACGATCGGATGGGGCTCGTCGTCTTCGCCGGGCGCGGCTACACCGCCTGCCCCCTCACGCTCGACACGGAGGTGCTCCTCGGCCTCCTCTCGAACGTCGATCTCGCGAGCCGCGACGAGGGGACGGCGATCGGCATCGGGCTGTCGCTCTCCCTCAACCGCCTCCGGGGGAGCGACGCGCAGAGCAAGGTCGTGGTGCTCCTGACCGACGGCCGGAACAACCGGGGGGAGATCGATCCCTCCACGGCGGCGGCCCTCGCGAAGACCCTCGGGATCCGCGTCTACACGATCGGCGTCGGGACGCGCGGGGAGGCGCCGTACCCGGTCGAGGACCCGATCCTCGGGAAGCGGTACGTGTACCTGCGCGCCGATCTCGACGACGCGTCGCTGACGAGCATCGCCGAGGCGACGGGAGGGAAGTACTTCCGGGCGACCGACCGCGACTCGCTCGTCGAGATCTTCAAGTCGATCGACTCCCTGGAGAAGTCCGACATCAAGGTCCGCCACTACGCCCGGTGGAACGAGCTCTTCCCGTGGCTGCTGTGGCCGGCCGTCGGCCTCGTCGCGCTCGAGCTCACGCTCGCCGGAACGAAGCTGCGGAGGCTTCCCTAGATGCGCTTCGCGGAGGCCGGGATCCTCTGGGGGCTCACGCTGGTCCCCTTCCTCGGGCTCCTGCTCGTCTGGTCGATCCTGGCGCGCCGCCGGCGGCTCCTCTCGCTGGCCGACGCGCGGATCCTCGATCGAATTGTCACCACCGTGCCGCTGGAGCGGCGGTTCGTGAAGGCCGCGCTGGCGACGGCGGCGGCCGCGTTCATGGTCCTCGCCCTCGCGCGCCCGCAGTGGGGGATGACGGTCGAGCCGATGTCGAGGCGGGGGGTGGACGTCGTCCTCGCGGTGGACGTGTCTCTCAGCATGCTCGCCGAGGACCTGCGCCCGTCGCGCCTCGCGAAGGCGCAGAGCGAGGCGGCGCGCCTCGCCGATCTCCTCCCGGGGGATCGGATTGGCGTCGTCGCCTTCTCGGGTTCGGCGGCGACGCTGTGCCCGATGACGCTCGATCACGCGGCGTCGCGGATGTTCCTCGACGCGATGGACCCCGGGATCCTGAGCTTTCCTGGGACCTCCCTCGGCCTCGCGATGAAGCAGATCGCCGAGACGCTCAAGAGCAAGGAGAGGCGGTACAAGGCGGCGGTCGTCTTCAGCGACGGGGAGGACCACGCGGGGGAGGTCGACGCCGCGATCGCCGAGGCGGCGGAGCAGGGGATCATCGTCCATACTGTCGGCGTCGGCACGGCCGCCGGCGGGCCCATCCCGCTCAGAGACGATCGCGGCGCCGTCACCGGCTACAAGCAGGATCGGCAGGGGAAGGTCGTCACGACGCGCCTCGAGGAGCAGGGGCTCGCCGCCGTCGCCGAGAAGACCGGCGGCCTCTACCTCCAGGCGACCCCGGGCGAGGGGGAGATCGAGAAGATCGCGGAGGCGATCTCGGGAATGGACAAGCGGGAGATGCAGCAGCGCCTCCTCACGCGGTACGAGGAGCGATTCCAGATCCCACTGGCCGTGGCGATCGCCCTCCTCGTCCTCGAGGCGCTCATCCCCGATCGCGTGAAACCGCGAAGCGGGTCGGAGAGCCGCCCGGCGGCGGGGGGCGCGGGGCGGGCCGTCGTCGCGGCCCTTCTTCTTTTCGGCGCGGCGATCGTTCCCGCGTTGGCCGCGTCGGCGCCGGCGCTGGTCGACGAGGCGAACCGCCTCTTCAAGGAGGGGAAGTACGACGACGCGCTGAAGCTTTACACCCAGGCCCAGCTCTCGAAGCCCGACTCCCCGGAGATCCAGCTCGGCATCGGCAACGTCTTCTACCGCAAGGGGGAGTTCGACAAGGCGCGCGAGGCGTACCAGCGGGCCTTCGCCGCCCGCGACGGGAAGCTCTCCCAGAGCGCGCGCTTCAACTCGGGGACCGCGAGCCTCGCCGAGCAGAAG
This sequence comes from Acidobacteriota bacterium, assembly GCA_016195325.1. NCBI lineage: Bacteria > Pseudomonadati > Acidobacteriota > Acidobacteriota bacterium. The sequence continues at coordinate 23,557 of JACPZX010000015.1, read as the reverse complement.
TACAAGGAGGCGATCGAGGACTACAAGGAGGCCCTCCGCGCGAACCCTCAGGACGCGGAGGCGCGGAAGAACCTCGAGCTGGCGCTCATGAAGTTGCAGAAGCAGCAGCCCCCGCCGCAGCAGGATCAGCAGAAGAAGGACGACAAGAAGCAGGACGGCAAGCAGCAGAAACAGCCGCAGGAGCCGAAGGACGGGGATCAGAAGAAGGATCAGAAGCCGCAGGCCGGCGCCACCGAGGAGCGGCCGAGCACTCCCACCGAGCGCAAGGATCGCCAGGAGGCCGAGCGGATCCTCGACGCCCTCAAGGGGGCCGACAAGCCCAAGGCCGAGGGGACGAAGCAGCGCCGCCCCGACAGGCCTCCCGAGAAGGACTGGTAGGATGAAGCGCGTCCCCCTGACTCTCGCCTTCGCGCCCCTGTTCCTGCTCCTGGTGATGGCCGCTTCCGCGCAGGGGGCCGCGCCGGAGGTGACGGTGCGCGCGGCGGCCGACGCCGATCGGATCGGGGATCGCGACGACCTCTCCCTCACGATCGAGATCCGCGGCGCGAGCCTCCCTCCCGTCGCCGAGCCTACGCTTTCGGGGCTGGCCGACTTCTCGATCGCCAACGGCCCGAGCACCTCCACCTCGACGTCGATGGTGTGGGACGGGGGGGGCGCGAAGGTCACGACGGTAAAGCGCTACGCGTGGACGCTCCTGCCGAAGCGGAAAGGGACGCTGACGATTCCGTCGTTCGCGGTCGTCGTCGGCGGCACGCCCTTCCGCACCGAGGAGATCAAGGTGGAGGTCGAGTCGGGGAGCCAGAAGCGGGCGGCGCCGCAGCCCCAGGCGGGGCCCTTCAACCTGGGGCCGTTCGGCCCGCGCCCGCAGCGCAAGGCGGCCGCTCCGGCGGGGGACATCTTCGTCGAGGCGACGGTCGACCGGAAGGAGGCCTTCGTCGGCGAGCAGATCCTCCTCACCTACAAGCTCTACACGCAGACGGAGCTCGCCGCCCTCCCGCAGCCGCGCCAGCTCCCGTCGTACACCGGCTTCTGGGTCGAGGAGATCCCGATCGATCCCCGAACGACGATCAAGCGCACCGTCGTCCGGGGGAAGGAGTACCTCGAGCTCACCCTCATGAAGAAGGCCCTCTTCCCCACGAAGAGCGGCGACCTCTCCCTGGACGAGACGGCCTTCGAGATCCTCGTGCGGGCCGACGGCGGCGATCCCTTCGACTCGTTCTTCAACCCCGCCCGGCCGATCTACCGGCGCACCGATTCGATGATCGTCAAGGTGAAGCCCCTCCCGGAGGCGGGGCGACCCGACTCTTTCCGCGGGGCGGTGGGCCGGTTCTCCCTCACCGCCGCGACCGACAGGAAAGAGGCGCAGGTGAACGACGCGGTGGGGCTGACGGTGAAGGTCGAGGGGGACGGGAACGTGAGGCCCATCGGCGAGCCGGTCCTCCCGGACCTCCCCGACTACCGCCGCTACGATCCGAAGGTCGAGGAGAAGAGCGACATCCAGGGCGATCGCGTGAAGGGATCGCGCACGTGGAGCTACGTGCTCGTCCCCCTTTCGGCCGGGGAGAAGGCGATCCCCGCCGTGAGGTTCTCGTACTTCGACCCGTCGGCCGGCGCCTACAAGGAGATCTCGGCGCCGCCGATCCCCATCAAGATCGCGCGCGGCAGCGGCTCGAGCGGCGGGGCCGACCCGCCGGGAGGTGTCAGGCGCGACGTCGTGGCCGTCGGCCGCGACATCCGCTACATCAAGCCGGAGTCGGCTTACGAGGGAGGGAGCGGCCTCGCCGCGAGCGCGTGGCTCTCCGCGCTGCTCGCCCTCCCCGTCGCCGGCAACGTCGCCGTCTACGCCCACCTGCGCCGCCGAGAGCGCTTCGCCGCGAACGTCGGGCTCTTCCGCGGGCGCCGGGCCTCGCGGGTCGCGCGATCGCGGCTCAAGAGCGCGCGCGCGCTGATGGCCTCGGGGACGGAGGAGGCCTTTTTCGCCGAGATGGACCGCGCCGTCACCGGCTACGTCGCCGACAAGTTCAACGTCGCGGCGGCGGGGCTCACGCGGGAGCGGATGCTCGAGATGCTCGAGGAGCGCGGCGTCCCGGAGGATCTGCGCCGGCGATCGATCGCCTGCCTGGAGCGGTGCGACTTCGGGCGCTTCGCCGCGCGGCAGGCCGCGCGCGATCAGGTGGCGTCGCTCATGGCCCAGGGGGAAGAGGTCCTGACGAGCCTGGAGCGGTTTCTTGCGTAACCCGCCGAGGTCCGCGCGGCGGGGCGTGGCCGCGGCATTTTTCGTCGCCGCATGCTTTCTCGCTTCTGCGTTCGCGCCCGCGTGGGGGGCGGTCGAGACCCCGGCGCGCGAGAAGTTCGCCGCCGGCAACGCCGCCTACGAGCGCGGGGCGTACCTCGAGGCGATCACGCTCTACGAGGAGCTTCAGCACGCGGGAGCCCGCTCTGCGGCCCTCGAGTACAACCTGGGGAACGCCCTCTTCAAGGCGGGGCGGCTCGGCCCGGCGATCCTCGCGTACGAGAGGGCGAGCCGCCTCGATCCGAAGGACGCCGACGCGGTAGCGAACCTCGAGTACCTCCGCACCCTGACGATCGACCGGATCCCCGAGGCGGCCTCGCCCCTCACGGCGCTCGGCATCACGTACGTGATGGATCTGACCAGCCGCGATCAGGACGCCGCCATCCTCGTCGCCCTCTGGCTCCTCGCCGGGGCGGCCCTGGTCGTCGCGCAGGTCGCATCGCGCGACGCCGCGCGGAGAATCGCCCTCTACGCCGCGCTCGTCTTCGCCGTGCCGGCCGTCCTCGCGGGGGGGGATCTCGCGCTGAAGTCGTACCTCGACGCGACCCGCGTGCACGCCGTCGTCATGGAGCGCGAGGTGAACGTCCTGTCCGGCGCAGGGGACGAGAACCCGACCCTCTTCACCGTCCACGAGGGGCTGAAGGTGAGGGTGAGAGGGGCGAACGGGGAGTGGACGCAGGTGCTCCTCGACAACGGCCTCGCCGGCTGGATGCGGGCCGACGCGCTCCGGGAGATCTGACGTGCCGGGCCTCTACCTCCACCTCCCTTTCTGCGCGCGCCGCTGCGACTACTGCGACTTCTACGTCCTCGTGGGTCGGGACGACGCGAAGCCCGGCTTTGTCGAAACCCTGGCCGCCGAGATCCGGCGGGCCGGCGCCGGGGCGGTGGGGGATGAGCGGCGCGCCGACACGATCTACTTCGGCGGGGGGACGCCGTCGTCGCTGGCGCCAGCCGGCATCGCGGCGCTCATCGCGGCCTGCCGCGAGGCCTTCGAGGTGGCGCCGTACGCAGAAGTCACGCTCGAGGCCAACCCCGAGGGGATCGATCGCTCGTCGCTCGACGCGTGGCTCGCCGCCGGGGTGAACCGGCTCAGCGTCGGCGTGCAAGTCCTCGACGACGACGGGCTGCGTCGTCGGGGGCGACTCCACACGGCGGCGAAGGCCCTCGACTCGATCGATCTCGCCCACCGCGCGGGGTTCACGAACGTGAACGCCGATCTGATTGCGGGGCTCCCGACGGGGGATTTTGTGGAGGGGTTCGGCGCCGGCCTCCTCGCGCTCCTCGATCGCCGCCCCGAACACCTCAGCGTCTACCTCTTCGAGGCGGACAAGGACACGCCGCTGATGCGCGCGGTGCGCGCCGGGAGCGAGCGCCTTCCCGACGACGACGATGTCGCGGCGGCGTACGAGGCCGCGTGCGGCCTCACGCGCGCCTCCGGGTACGAGCAGTACGAGATCGCGAACTTCAGCCGCCCGGGGCGCCGGTCGCGCCACAACCTCAAGTACTGGACGGGGGAGCCGTACCTCGGCTTCGGCCCGGCGGCGCACTCGTTCTTCCGCGGCCGCCGCTACAGCGCGCCGCGCGATCTTGACGCTTGGACGGCGTCGGTGCGCGCCGGATCGCCGGCGGCGGAGGCCTCCTCCGACTACACGCTCGCCAGCCGTGAGTCCGCGGCTCGTGAGGCGCTCGTTCTGAATTTGCGCCTCACCGAGGGGGTCGATCTCGAGCTCTTCGACCGCATGTGGGGGACCGACGCCCGCGCCTGGATCCGCGACGGCGCAGCGGACGCCATCGACGCCGGGCTCATTTCCCTCGAGGGTGCACGCGCGCGGCTCACCGAGCGCGGGATGGTCCTCGCGAACGAGGTCTTCTCGCGGCTCACCTCAGCTTGAAGTCGACCACCACCGTCACGAAGACTTTCACGGCCCGGCCGTTCTGGAGCGCCGGCTCGTAGCGCCACTTCCTGACCGCGACCATCGCCGCCTCGTCGAAGACGGCCGAGCTCTTCAGCACCGTGACCGCCTCGACGTTTCCGTCGCGCCCGACGACGATCTCGAGGACGACGCGTCCTTCCATCCGCGAGATGCGCGCGAGCTCCGGGTAGGCGGGATCGACCCGGCGGACGAGCGACGGCGGCCGGATGTCTCCGGTGAGCCGTGCCGGCGGGTCGTCCGGGGGCGGAGCCGGCTCGATTCCGCCGGGAATGCCGTCGCGGGAGCCGAGGAGCGATCCATCGAGGACGCCGTTCACGTCACCCCCCGGCGTGCCTCCGGGTGTTCCGCCTTGGACCCCGCCGTTCTCCCCCGCCTCGACTCCTCGATCCTCCGACTCGATCGCGTCGACCGCGGGCGGCTGAGGAAGCTCGGGGACGACCTGAGGCTGGATCATCTCAGGGAGCTTCGCCTTCGGGGGGTCCTTCCGGCGCTCGGTGACGGCCGCGGCGGCGCTCCCCTTCGGAGGCGGGGCGACGACGAGCGGCGCGTGCGGGATGAAGATTCGGAGGGGGTCGACGTCGATCGGAGCCTGAATCGTCCCCACCGCGAGGCACGAGGCGAGGAGGAAAAGGCCGAGAGCGCCGACGTGCAGCGCCGAGGAGAGCGGGACGGAGAGCCTCTGGATCATGAGCACCTCCTGATGCATGGATCGACACCTCGGCTCGCGATCCGGGTGACGCCGCGAAGAAGGATTTCAGGGAACGTCGACCAGCCGGTAGATCGTCCCGCCGTAATCGACCACGAGGATCTCGCCGTTCTCGTCCTCGCCGAACGACGAAATGTTGAGCGCGGTGTCGAGGACGAGCTGCCGCGGGCCGCCCTCGAGGAGGAAGATCTCCCCGGTGCAGAAGTCGCCGAACAGGTACGCCCCGTCGGTGAAGGTTCCCGCCGTGCCCCGGTACGCGTACCCGCCGGTGACCGCGCAGCGCCCGCCTGCGTGATCGTACGTCTCGACGGGGGCGATGAAGCTCGGATCGCCGCAGCGCGCCGGCTCGATGCCGGTGCACTCGTCCCCCTCCATCACGCGCCAGCCGTAGTTGCCGCCGCGCGTGACGAGGTCTATCTCCTCCCTCGAATCCTGGCCGACGTCGCCGGCCCACAGATCGCCCGTGACCCTGTCGAAGGACCAGCGCCAGGGGTTCCTGAGGCCGAATGCCCAGATCTCGTGCGCTCCCCGGATCGCGACGAAGGGATTGTCGCCGGGGATCCCGTACGCCTTGCTCCCGGAATGACGGTCGACGTCGATCCGGAGCATCTTCCCGAGAAGCGTGTGGAGATCCTGGGCCCGGGCGCCGGGATCGTTCGCGAATCCGCCGTCACCCATCCCGACGTACAGGAATCCGTCCGGTCCGAACGCGAGCATCCCGCCGTTGTGGTTCGACGCGGGCTGTGGGATCGAGATGACGCGGTGCGACTTGCGCCGGCCGACGTTCGGATCGGACGGGGAGACTCGATGGGATTCGACGATCGTCCGGCCGTCTCCCTTGCGCGTGTAGTTCACGAAGAGGAGGCCGTTCACGGCGAAATCGGGATGAAAGGCGAGGCCGAGCAACCCCTGCTCGCCCCCCGACGTCTCGACGCGATCCGACAGATCGACGAAGACGGTCGGCGTGGCCGATCCGGGCTGGACCACCTTGACGAGGCCGTCCTGCTCCACGATGAAGAGGCGCCCCGTCCCGTCGCGCGCGCTGGTGACGAAGACCGGCCGCGAGAGGCCGGTGACGACCGGCTGCAGGTCGATTGCCGCGGCGGCCGCTGCGATCTGGAGCGCGAGGAGCGCCGTCGTCGCGAGTGTCCACCGCCGGAAGTCCATGACCTCATGATACCTCCGGCGCGGGCGTTTTCTTGACGGTTCTCCGGGCGGCCCGTAGAATCGCCTCACGGCGCGCGGTTTTCCGGGAGGAACGAGACCCTTGAACTTCGATCTGACCGACGAACAGGTTCAGGCAAGGCGGACCGCGCGGGACTTCGCGGAGAAGGAGATTCGCCCGAACGTCCGGACGATGGACGAGGCGGGGAAGTTCCCGAGGGATCTCTTCCGGAAGATGGGGGAGATGGGGTTCCTCGGCGTCTACTTCCCCCCCGAGTACGACGGCGCCGGCCTCTCGCTGGTCGAGTACGCGATCATCGTCGAGGAGATCTCTCGGGTGGACGGGTCCATCGGCCTCGGCGTCGCGGCGCACAACTCCCTCTGCTCGAACCACATCTACCTCTTCGGGAACGAGGCCCAGAAGCAGAAGTACCTCAAGCCCCTCGCCCGCGGCGACTTCATCGGCGCGTGGTCTCTCACCGAGCCGACCGCCGGCTCCGACGCCGGCGGCACGCGCACGCGCGCGGTGCGGGACGGCGATCACTTCGTCATCAACGGATCGAAGACCTTCACGACGCACGGGGCGACGGGGGACGTCTGCGTGATCTTCGCCGTCACCGATCCGACGAAGGGGAAGCACGGCATCTCCGCCTTCGCGATCGAGAAGGGGACGCCGGGATTCCGCCCCGGCAAGATCGAGGACAAGCTCGGGATGCGCGCGAGCGAGACCGCCGAGGTCCTGATGCAGGACTGCCGCGTGCACCGCGGCCAGATGCTCGGGAGCGAGGGGGAGGGGTTCGTCAACGCCCTCCAGATCCTCGACGGCGGCCGGATCGGCATCGCCGCCCTCGGCCTCGGGATGGCGCAGGGGGCGTACGAGACGGCGGTCGCCTACGCGAAGCAGCGCGAGCAGTTCGGCAAGCCCATCGCCTCGTTCCAGGCGATCCAGAACATGATCGCGGACATGGCGATGGACGTGGAGGCCTCGCGATGGCTCACGTACCGCTGCGCCTGGATGAAGCAGCAGGGGATGTCGGTGACGCGCGCGTCGGCGATGGCGAAGCTCCGCGCCAGCGAGACCGCGGTGCGCACGGCGGACCGGGCCGTGCAGATCCTCGGCGGCTACGGCTACACGAAGGACTTCCCCGCCGAGAAGTTCTACCGCGACGCGAAGCTCTGCACGATCGGCGAGGGGACGTCGGAGATCCAGCGCCTCGTCATCGCGCGGCAGGTCCTGGGGACGTCTTGACGGATCGATCCCCTCACGCTCTCGCGGGCGCGCTCCTCGCGGGCGACGTCGGGGCGATCGCGAGGGCGATCAGCCTCCTCGAGGACGGGTCGCCCGGCGCGCACGAGATCCTCAAGGCTGCGCACGCGAAGTCGGGGCGCGCCCAGCTCGTCGGCGTGACCGGGGCCCCCGGCGCCGGCAAGAGCACCCTCGTCGATGCCCTCGCGGCCGCTTACCGGAAGGCCGGCCGCCGCGTGGGGATCATCGCCGTGGATCCGACCAGCGCCTTCTCAGGGGGGGCCGTCCTCGGCGACCGGATCCGCATGCAGCGGCACAGCGCGGACCCCGACGTCTTCATCCGCAGCATGGCGACGCGGGGCCACTTCGGCGGCCTGGCGCGCGCGACGAGCGACGCCGCCGACGTCCTGGACGCCGCCGGGTACGACGTCGTCCTCATCGAGACGGTCGGGGTCGGCCAGGACGAGGTCGAGATCGTGCGGGCCGCCGACTGCGTGCTGGTGGTGCTCGTCCCCGGCCTCGGCGACGACGTCCAGGCGATCAAGGCGGGGCTCCTCGAGATCGCCGACGTCTACGTCCTGAACAAGGCCGACCGCGAGGGGGTCGATCGACTCGAGTCCGAGATCTCGATGATGCTCTCCCTCGCGGCCGACGGGGCGAAGAGGCGGCCGCCGATCGTGAGGACGGTCGCCACCGAGGGGACCGGGGTCGAGCCCCTCGTGGGCGCGATCCAGTCGGCCCGCGAGGCGGCCGAGTCGTCCGGGACGGCCGCCGAGCGGCGGCGCGAGCGGAGCCGGTTCCGGCTCGTCGAGCTGGTGAGGGAGCGCATCCTCTCGTGGGCGGTGGCCGACGCCGCGGGCGCGGGGGCCCTCGACGCGGCGGCGGAGGCCGTCTACCGGCGCGAGATCGATCCGTACGAGGCGGCCGACCGGATCCTCGGCGCGTTCGCCGCCCGGAGGGGGAAGGGGGCGCCGTGAAGATTCACCACATCGGGATCGCCGTGAGGTCCCTGAGGGAGAGCGTCCCCTTCTACCGCGACGCCCTCGGCCTCGCGGTCGCCTCGACCGAAGAGGTGCCGTCGGAGGGGGTGAGGGTCGCCTTCCTCCCCGCGGGCGAAGCGCGGCTCGAGCTCCTCGAGGCGCTGAGGCCCGACTCGCCCATCGCGAAGTTCGTCGCGAAAAACGGGGAGGGGATCCACCACGTCTGCTTCCAGGTCGACGACGTCGAGAAGTCCCTCGCCGTCCTGCGCGCCGGCGGCGCCGAGATCATCGAGCCCGCGATCCGCGTCGGCGCGGGAGGGCATCGCATCGCCTTCGTCCACCCGCGGTCCACGCACGGACTCCTCGTCGAGCTGAAGGAAGTGAAGGAAGGGGGGTCGCGATGAGCGCTCACTTCACGCCCGGGACGATGGTCGTCGTCTACCTCGGCGCTCCGCGCGAGAAGATCTGGGGGGTGCTGCGCACGCTGGACGGGATGGGGATCACCATCGAGGGGATCGATCTGCGGTCGTTCGACGAGTGCCTGCGCGGCGTCGCCGCGAAGGAGATCCACCCGGCCGACATCTCGCTCGCCTTCTTCCCGATCGGCCGCGTCGAGAAGATCCTCGTCGATCGCGGGAGCGACGACGTCCCGTCGATGGAAGAACAGTTCACGGCCCGCGTCGGCGTCGGGCTCGCCCAGTTCCTCGCGCGGGGCGAGCCGGCGAGGCGGGGATGATCAGCAACGATCTCGTCTGCCCGCGCTGTTCCGCGCTGCTGCGGCTCAGCGAGCGCCGGAGCCGAAAGGCCGGGAAGCTCATCTACGACTGCCGCGAGTGCGAGAAGCGCTTCTCGCTGCGGGCGGCGGGATCGGGCCTCGTGGAGGAAGCGCGCCTCGAGGACTCCGGCGCCGCGACCCAGCGCCTCCGGGCGCTGAGGCGGCCTCAGGGGCGCGAGAAGCTCGCGGAGGTGCGCGCCCCGTCCGCGAAGGGGGGGCTCCCCGGCGGCCTCGCGGTCAGCTTCGACGTCTCGGACGGCCCCGACCGCGGGCGCTCGCTCAGCGTGGTCCACTCCCGCTGCGTCATCGGGCGCGAGGAGGGGGAGGTGCAGATCCCCGATCCCCTCATCTCGAGGCGCCACGCCCTCGTCGAGATCTTCGACGTGGACACGATCATATTGAAGGATCTCTCCTCGACGAACGGCACCTTCCACAACGGCCGCCTCATCGATCACTGCAAGCTGCAGGACGGCGACGAGCTGCGCCTCGGCTCGACGATCCTGAGCGTGGTGGTGGAGCGGGCCGCGGAGACCTGATTCTTTCCATTGCGTGGAAGGTTTGTGCATTGCCGCTCGGCGCGCCTTGCACAAAGATTACATTCAATGTAATCTTTGTGCTATGAGAAGTGATCCCCGAAAGACCGAGCGTGCTCTTCGAAAAGTGGCAGGATCCCAGGGTGGCTACTTCACCGCGGCCGAGGCCCGCAAGGCCGGGTACGGCTATCGGCTCCAGCACTTCCACAGGACGAACGGCAACTGGCAACAGGTGGCTCGCGGTCTATACCGTTTTCCCGACCATCTCGAGTCACCGCACGACGACCTCATCCGGTGGTCCCTCTGGAGCCGCGATCGGCAAGGACGGACCCAGGCGGTCGTGTCCCACGAGACCGCACTCGTCATTCACGAGATATCGGACGTCATGCCGGCGAAGATCCACCTGACGGTTCCGCCGGGATTTCGGAAGAGGATCGCGCGAGCCTGCGTCCTTCATCGCGGTGTCATCCCGGACTCGGAGATCGAGGCGCGAGAGGGCTTTCTTCTGACGAAATCGCTCCAAACCCTCCGTGACGTTGCCGAAGGTGACCTGAGCCCCGAGCACCTCGCGGCCGCCATTCGGGACGCGCTCCGGAAGGGCCTGGTCCGCATGAAGGTGCTCCTGCAGGCACGAGTCTCACCCCACGCGCGCGAGCGGCTTCGAGATGCGCTGCTCGGCTTGTCGGAAGGACACGATTGAAGGACGTCCGGCGCGCGTACGAATCAGCCGCAGCGTTTCGCCGGGCCCTGACCGATCGGTTGCAGAAGCGCGGGCGCGAGCGGGGTGAGGATCTCCAGCGCCTCCATCGGCTCGTCGCCTTCGATCGACTCCTCGCCAGGCTGTTCCCGGAGAACGCATCGGTGCCGTGGGTACTGAAGGGCGGATGCGCTCTCGAGCTTCGGTACCATCTCGCCGCGAGGGCCACCGTCGACGTCGATCTCGCCGTCCCGAGGATCTCCGAACTCGGCCGAACACCCGGCGAAAGAATCGCCGATGTCCTGGATCGGCTTCGAGAGGCCACGGACACGGATCTCGGGGACGGTTTCGAAGTCAGAATCGAAGCGCAGGTACGGGAGTTCACGGCGCCACCCGAAGGCGGCGGGCGATTCCCCGTTGTCGTCCGCCTCGCGGGCCGCAGGTTCGCGAACTTTCACCTCGACATCGGAATGGGAGACGTCGTTCTCGAAGGGGCCGAGATTCTTGCAGGAGAGGAACTCCTGGCGTTCGCGGGCATCCCCGCCGCGCGGGTCTCGGTCGTCAGCGTATCGCAACAGTTCGCCGAGAAGTTTCACGCCTACACGCTTCCTCGCGACGGACGTGCGAACACGCGCGTCAAGGATCTCGTGGACCTGCTGATCATGATCGAGCGGGGCCCGCTCAATCCGCGCGGCGCGCGCGCCGCGATCGAGGCAACCTTCGCTCGCCGGGGGACGCATGCGATCCCGGTGAGAGTTCCGGACTCGCCGGCGGCGTGGGAGGCTCCCTACGCCCGGCTGGCCGAGGAGGCGGGACTCGGGACGCGAAGCGTGGAGGCCGCAGTACGTCGGCTGGCGGAGACGTGGATCGCGGTCGCTCGGGCGACCTGAGGAGAACACAAGCGCCTCACGCTGCCGAGCTGACCTTGTCGTTCCCCTCGCACCGGGCTTGCGTTCCTCCTCCCAATCGAATAGTGTTTACGAAATTCCAACGAGTGCCGTAGTCACTTCTCAAGAGTTACGTCCATTGACAATCATGTTGATGCCATCCGCTCCGTCCGAGTGGATTTCGCGCTCACCCGCCCTGCGCGCTGGAGGCTGCTCATGGCGCCACTCCTGACCACCGAGTCCACCTCGTTCACGCTGGACAACATGGGGCGATTCCTCGCCAACACGCTGCAGGAGGCCCTCGACAGCTCGACCGTCAGCCTCGCCGGGCGACGCAGGGATTTCGACGTCCTCGTGATCGGCGGCGGCACGTTCGGCGCCGTCCTGGCGGAGCACCTGTTCGTCACCGATGCGACGCGCAGCCGCAGGATTCTCGTCCTCGAGGCCGGCCCCTTCGTCCTGCCCGAGCACGTCCAGAACCTGCCGTACCTGGGCGGAGCTCCCGAGATGCGCGTGCCCTGGGTGAGCCATTCGGCGCTCAACTACGCGGGACTGCTCTTCGCCGTCGGAGGGCGATCGCTGACGTGGGGCGGCTGGTCGCCGGAGATGCTCGACTCGGAGCTTGCCGGATGGCCGAGAACGGTCCGCGACGCTCTTCGGGCCGGCTACTTCGAGGCGGCCAGCCGGCAGATCGGCGTGAGGGACACGAACGACTTCATCTACGGACCCCTCCACGTCGCGCTGCGCCGCCAGCTTCACGCCGGGCTCAAGGCGCCGGAAAACGCGACGGGGCTCGGGTTCGCCGAGCTTCTCGATCACCCCGCACTGCGTTACCTCGACCCGGGTCAGGCGCCCGTCGACGCCGCGCGATTGCGGGAGATGCTCGGGCTGCCGGTGATCGACACGACGCCCGAGCCCCGGCTGCGCGAGCTATTCAAGCTCGAGGCGCCTCTCGCCGTCCAATCCAGGACGCTGCCGGGGCTCTTTCCGATCAACAAGTTCAGCGCCGTGCCCGCGCTCACCCGGGCCGCTCGCCTCGCGAGCGCCGAGGCCGACGGCGTCGGTCCGGGCGCCGACGCGCGGAAGCGATTGATGATCGTGCCCGACTGCCACGTCCAGGAGCTGTTGACCGAGACGCAGGGGGACAACTGGGTGCGTGTCACCGGCGTGCGCGTCTGGCACAACGGCGCGTCGACGCACGTCCCGCTCGCGCCGCCGAGGAATGGCCGGCAGGGGGCCGTGCTGATCGCCCTCGGCACCGTCGAGACGACGCGCGTCGCCCTGACCACATTCCGGCAGTCTCTTGCGGGACGCGCCGCGGATCGGATGGGGACGAATCTCATCGCCCACCTGCGCTCGAACCTGACGATCCGCGTGCCGAGGAGCGCGATCGAGGCGAACCTGCCGGCCACCGAGCTGTCCAGCCTGCAGTGCTCCGCGCTCCTGGTGAAGGGAAGGACCCCGAACGGTCGCACGTTCCACTTCCAGATCACCGCGAGCGGGCTGCAGAAGCTCGGGGCCGATTCGGAGGCCGAGCTGTTCAAGAAGATCCCCACGGTCGAGCACCTGCAGGACATGCTCCGGGCGACGGACGACACCGTGGTGATCACGATCCGCGGTATCGGCGAGATGACGACGCGCAATCCCGACAGCTTCATCGAGCTCTCGGCCGCGGACCTGGACTTCCAGCGTCCCAGGGCGGTCGTGCACCTCGGCAACGCCAAGGCGGCTCCGCAGGCGTCTCATGGAAGCGCGCAGACGCAGGACGATCGGGCCACCTGGGACTCGATGGACGCCGTCTCCGACAGGATCGCGCTCATCTTCGCGGGAGACGCGCCGTTCGACGTTCTCGCAGGCGCGAACCGCACGATCCCCGTCCCCGCCGGCACACGGGCGGAGCGACTTGCCGCGCTCGCCGCCCACGTGGACCGGCGCGACGATCTGGGCACGACGCACCACGACGCCGGATCGATGAGAATGGGCGACGACGTCGCCGACTCCGTGACGAATGAGTTCGGCCGGATCCACGACACGACCAACTGCTACCTGGCTGGGCCGGCGCTCTTCCCGACTCTCGGATCGCCGAATCCGATGCTCACGGGCGTCGCACTGGCCAGACGCACCGGCGACCTGCTCAACGCCGGCGTTCTTCCCGGCCCCGATCCGGTCGCCAGCCCGCAGCCGGAGCTCGGCTTCCGCCCTCTTTTCGACGGAACGGCAGCCACGTTCAAGAACTGGCGCCTCGCCGGTCCTCCGGGAGGCGGCATGCTGCACGTCAACGGTGAGATGGTCAGCTACGGCGAGGGAGGTCTTCGGCTCTTCTACTACGCCACGGAACTGTTCGGCGACTTCACGCTGCGCCTGCAGTTCCGTATCTTCGATTCCATCACCCACAACAGCGGGGTGTTCGTCCGGTTTCCGAGGCCGTCGCTCGACCTCGCCGCCGCGCTCGGGCCGCGGACTGCCGGCGAGCCGTCCTGGGACCCCGGCAATCCCGCCTGGAAACCCGTGATCGCGGGATTCGAGGTCCAGATCGACGACAACGCGAGGGGGGACTCGACGAAGGACTTCTACGGCGTGCGCCCGGAGCCCGACGGCCTCTTCAAGAACCGCACGGGCGCCATCTACAAGATTCAGGCGGGAGATCGCATCTGGCACCTGGACCGGAATGAGCCCGAGATCCAGACGTACCGGCCGGGCCCCGCGCTCGTGCCGGGAGTCTGGTTCGAGTACGAAATCGCAGTCCAGGGTGACGACTACACCGTGTTCCTGGTCGATTCACGTGACGGCCGGCGGACGCAGACGACGACCTTCCGTAATGCCGACGCCTTCCGGGGACGCTCGCCGGGCTGCATCGGCATCCAGGTCTACTCGGGAAGTGCCGTCGCGTGGCGCCACGTCCGGATTAAGACGTGATTCGGTTCGACACTTCTGTACGGCGCGGCGAAAACGCCGCGGATTCTTCTGATGGAGGCGTCCCATGACCGGAAGAAAGAAGACGACGAGTTCCCCGAGATCCGCTCGATCCCCCAGGCGGCGGGTGGCGCGCGCGCCGCACGTCCGGCACTTCTCGACGCACATCCTGAGCGGGCCGCCCGCGCCGGTGGTCCGCAAGTCGGCCGATCTGCTGACGGCCCAGGAGCAGGGGGTGTTCAAGAACGCCGTCACCCGGGCGATCGCGGACGGCATCTACTCGCGCCTGGTCCGCATCCATGCCGACATGACGCACGACATGCACACGATGCCGGGCATGGGGACCACCGGGACACAGAGGTTTCTTCCGTGGCACCGCCTCTACCTGATCAAGTTCGAGCAGGCGATGCGCGCCTTCGAGCCGACGTTCTGTGTGCCGTACTGGCGCTGGATGGATCGCTCCGCAATCCCGGCGTGGCTGGCGTCGTTCAGGCCGTCCGGGGTCACCGACACGAACGGCCATCCGATCCCCGTGACGCGCGCGCCGGGAACCGATCAGACCGCCCCGACGCTTCCGACGTCGGCGCAGATCCAGGCGTCGGTGATGAGCCGGAACGACTACCGGACCTTCACGCTCGCGCTGGAGGGGGCGCAGCCTTTCGGCGCGCACAACCTGGTCCACGTCTGGTTCAACGGGACGATGAGCAACGTCCCGACGGCGCCGGCGGATCCGATGTTCTGGATGCACCACGCGGAGCTCGACCGCCTCTGGACCGTGTGGGCGGCCGCGCATACGGGCCAGGTCCCGAGCCTCACGGGTGCCAAGAGAATCCTCGATCCCTGGCCCGAGTCGGCCGGTGACGCGCTCGACACGCACGTGGGCGAGTATGCGTACTCGTACGACAGGATGACCCTCTGATCCGAGCGCACGAGCCAGCGACGGCCGGGGCGATCCAGCAGGAGCTCGGCGACGTCACGCCGCCGAGATGACCTTGTCCTTCCCCTCGCGCTTGGCCTGGTAGAGGGCGGCGTCGGCCTTCTTGAGGAGCTCCGCGACGGAGCGGCGGGCCGACTTCGGGTACGACGAGATCCCGATGCTCATCGTCGTGCCGAAGAGCTTCTTCCCCTCGCGGACGCGGATGTCGCCGACCGTCCGGCGGATGCGCTCGGCGATGACGATGGCCTCGGGGCTCTCGGTCTCCGGCAGCAGGATCGAGAACTCCTCGCCGCCGTAGCGGCAGGGGATGTCGTGGGATCGCAGGTTGGCCTGGATCACCTCGCCGACGCGCCTCAGGAAGCGATCCCCCGCGAGGTGGCCGTGCTCGTCGTTCACCGCCTTGAAGGAGTCGATGTCCATCATCAGGACCGAGAAGGAGTGGCCGTAGCGGCGGGCGCGGTTCAGCTCCTCGTCGAGGCGCTGGTGAAAGTAGTCCTTGAGGTAGAGCTTGGTGAGCTGGTCCACGGTCGCCATCTCGTAGTAGCGCGCGTTCTCGATGGCGATCGCGGCGGTCTGCCCGATGGCGGCGAGCGTCTCCTGGTGCCGCGCGGTGTACGCGTCCACCCGGGGCGATGACACGGCGAGGACGCCGATCACCTCGCTGTCGAGCCGCACGAGCGGGATCGCGAGGACGGAGCGGAGCCCCGAGTCCATGTCCGAGAGGTCGATCCGCTGCTCCTGGCGCGCGGCCAGGAGATCGCGGATCTGCACGGAGCGGCCGCTCTTGATGACCCACGACACCGCGTCGCGCCCGAGGGGGTCGGTGCGCGGCTCCCGCCTCTGCCCGTCGCGCACGAGGTAGGCGGAGTGCACCTCGGCCCGCTCCCTGTTGTAGAGCGCGATCGCGAATGAGGCGGTGTCGACGAGCCGGGCGCACTGCGCGTGGATCGTCTCGAAGACGCGATCGAGATCGAGGCTCGCCGCGATCTCGCGGCCGATGCTGTTGAGCGCCTCGAGCTGCTGCGCTCGGTGGACGAGCTCCTCGTTCGAGTGCCGCAGCTCCTCCTGCGCGAGGTTCAGGTTCTTGAGGAGGACGCTCGCGAAGAGGGTGGTGATCCCCAGCATCAGGAAGGCGCCGAATCCCGCCGCGGCGTGGACGACGACCATCACCGTCGCCAGGGGGACGGTGTAGGCCAGCTCGACGAGGAATATGTAGAGGTAGTGCCTCACGTAGGCCGCGACCGATTCGCCGCGGACGCCGACCGAGAGGCCCATCAGCGCGAGGTTGACCGCGTTCATCACGATGAACAGGAGGATGAGCGCGGCGAGGAGCCTGAGCGTGAGCCCCGAGCTCACCGTCGCCGGCAGGCCGAGGGCCTGCGCGGTCAGCTCGCCGGCGGTCGTCATCGCGATCAGGATGGCGCTGTTGATGAGGGCGATCGCCGCGTTGGCGGCGAAGGTGGGCTCCTCGCGGCTCCGCATGACGCTCCCCAGCACGGCCGTCCCGGCTCCCACGAGAGCGGTCGCGGGCGTGGGGAGGACGAGGAGCGCGGTGAGGAGATACGCCATGTCGAGCGAGACGCTCGTCTTCGGGAAGATCGAGAAGGAGAAGCGCCACGAGAGAGCCGCGAGAAGGGTGAAAACCGCGACGTCGCCGACGCGGCCGGTCAGGTTCGGCGCGAGCGCGATCGTTCTCGCCGCGAGCGCCAGGTAGGCGAGGATTCCCGCGGCGGCGGCGAAGAAGGCGAACGCGGTGCGTCGTGTGGGTTCCATGCGGCCTCGCGCGGGCGGATCCAATATACCGGACGTGATCCGCGTTGCAAGCGGATCGCTTGACGATCGAAGGCCCCAAGCTACAATCGCGCGATGAATCGTCTCCCCGGCCTCGCTCTCGTCTCGGCTCTCGCCGTTCTCGCGCCCCGCGCCGC
The DNA here is from genome assembly GCA_016195325.1 of Acidobacteriota bacterium. Taxonomy (NCBI): domain Bacteria; kingdom Pseudomonadati; phylum Acidobacteriota; species Acidobacteriota bacterium. Next base: position 6,564 of record JACPZX010000015.1, on the reverse strand, counting down.
CGTCGCCGCGCCCGAGCCGCCCGCGGCCGCCGCTGCGCCCCGCATCCACTGGCTCCCCTTCAACGAGGCCGCTCTCAAGACCGCCGCCGACGCGGGAAAGCCGATCCTCCTCGACATCTCCGCGGCCTGGGATCACTCCGCGCAGGTCATGTCGACCCTGACCTACGCCGAGCCCGCCGTCGTCGCGCTCGTCGAGTCGTCGTACGTGCCCGTCCGCGTGGACACCGACGACCGTCCCGACCTGTTCGCGCGCTACGGCATGGGAGGATGGCCGACCACGGCGATCCTCCTCCCCGACGGGCAGCCCGTCTACTATCCCGACAAGGACGACAGGGTGTCGCGGGCGGGCGGGCTCTTCTATCCCCCCGACACGTTCCGGGCGTACTTCTCGCAGCTCGCGGCGTACTACGCGAAGAACACCGAGATGGTCACGCGCGTCACGCGCAACGTGGACGACAAGATCCTCGAGAAACGGAACGTCGAGACGGGGGCCGTCACCGCCGAAGCCGTCGAGTCGATCGTCGCGAAGATCCTCGACACCTACAAGTTCCGCCCCGACGTTCCCGAGCCCGGAGAGCGGCATCCCGACTTCGACATGGCCGAGCTCACCTTCGCCTACTGGGCGCGCAAGGCCGATCGGAAGGTCCTCGACGCGGGCCTGGGGCACCTCACCGAGATCTCCCGCGGGGGCGTCTACGATCAGCTCGGCGGCGGATTCCATCGCTACGCGCACGACACGATGTACCTCGTCCCCTCGTTCGAGAAGCTCCCGGTGACGCAGGCGGGCGCGATCCGCGCCTTTCTCGACGCCTTCGAGGTCACGGGCAACGGCGTCTACCTGAACGTCGCGACGGGGACGATCGATCACGTGCTGAAGCACGGAATCGATCCCGTCTCGAAGGCCTTCATCGGCGCGATGGCGTCGGGGGCCTCGGTCGCCGACAACGGCGACTACTACACGTGGACCGAGGACGAGGCGAAGGCGGTGCTCGACGAGGAGGAGTTCAAGGTCGCGAGCGTGGGGTGGAACATCTTCCCGACCGGGGAGATGGTCGACGTGGCGCCGAAGCGCAACGTCCTGTTCGTCGCGGAGGGGCCGAAGGCCCTGGCCGTCCATCTCAAGATCGACGAGAAGCACGCCGGCGATGTCCTCGAGTCGGCGCGCGCGAAGCTCCTGAAGGCCCGGGATGCCCGACCCACGCCCCCCACGGACCCTCGCGCCTTCGGCGACTCGGGGTCGGCTCTCGCCTCCGCGTTCCTGCATGCGGGGCGGATCCTCCACCGGGACGATCTCACGGGCCAGGCTCTCGCGGCCGTCGACGCGCTCTCGCAGCGATGCGTGCGCCCGGACGGCCTGCTCGCCCACGCATGCGAGCCGGCCGCGGGGACGCGCAGCACCGAGGCCTTCCTCGCCGACCAGGCGGCGTTCGTCAACGCGCTCCTCGACGTTCACGAGCAGGCCGGGGCCGCAACGCCCCTCGCGCAGGCCCGCACCCTCGCCGACAGGGCCACCACGCGGTTCAAGGACGCGATCGCGGGAGGGCTCTCCGATCGCGCGATCGACGCCGCCGCCCCCGGTCTCCTCTCGTGGCCGGTGCGCGATCTGAAGGACAACATGGAGATGGTGAGGGGGCTCCGCCGACTGGGCCACCTCACCGGCGAGAGGGCCTTCCTCGATCGCGCGAAGAAGATCCTCGAGTCGTTCGCGGACGAGATCGGCGCGTACGGGGAGCACGCGGCGCCGTTCGCCCTCACCGCCTCCATGCTGCTGAACCCTCCGCTCGAGATCCTCGTCGTCGGGGATCCGGGTGACCCGGCGACGGTGAAGGCGCGCGAGCGGGCCCTCTCGCTCTACCATCCGTGGCGCGTCGTCCGGCACTACGCCGCGAGCGACGGCCGCGCCGCCCTGCACGCGAAGGGGCTCAAGGCCCTCGACGGCGCGCAGGTCGCCTTCTGCGTGGGGGCCGAGTGCGCCGGCCCCTACCCGGGGGACGAGCCGATGCGCAAGCATCTCGAGGCGTTCCTGAGCCCGGGCTCGAAGGGGGCCGTCGCGGCGCCGGAATCGAAAACCGGGAAAAACGGGGAATCGAAGGGAGGAAGCTGACGTGGCCGAGGCCGACATCGGGATCATCGGAGGGACCGGGCTCTACCAGCCGGACGAGATCGAGGCGGTGCGCGAGGTGCGCATCGACACCCCGTTCGGCGCCCCCTCCGACGTCTTCCACGTGGGGACGTGGCGGGGCCGCAAGGTCGCCTTCCTCGCGAGGCACGGCCGGGGGCACGTGCTCAGCCCCACCGAGATCAACTACCGGGCGAACATCTACGCCTTCAAGGTGCTGGGCGTCGCGCGCATCATCTCGGCGAGCGCCGTGGGGAGCCTGCGCGACGACATCCACCCCATGGACGTCGTCATTCCCGACCAGTTCTTCGACAGGACGCGCCAGCGCCCGCAGACCTTCTTCGGCGACGGCCTCGTCGCCCACGTCTCGCTCGCCGATCCGACCTGCGCCGTCGTCCGCGCCGCGCTGACCTCCGCGTGCCGCGAGGCGGGGGCCCGCTTCCACGATCGCGGGACGTATCTCTGCATCGAGGGGCCGCAGTTCTCGACGCGCGCGGAATCTCAGGCCTACCGCGCCATGAAGGCGAGCGTCATCGGGATGACCAACCTCCCGGAGGCGCGCCTCGCCCGCGAGGCCGAGATCTGCTACGGCACTCTCGCCCTCGTCACCGACTACGACTGCTGGCACGTCGCCGAGCAGGCCGTGACGGTCGACGCCGTCCTCGGCTACCTCAAGAGGAACGCCGAGACGGCCCGCGCCGTCATGTCGCGCGCCGTCGAGACGCTTCCCGTCGGGCGCGACTGCCCGTGCGCGACGGCCCTCGCCTCCGCCGTCATCACGGAGCGGTCGGCGATCGCGCCGGTCGTGAGGGAGAAGCTGAGGCCCATCGTCGGGAGGTACCTCGCGTGAGCCGGATCCTCGCCGTCGGATCGGTCGCCTACGACAGCATCGAGACCCCCTTCGGGAAGCGGACGGAGATCCTCGCCGGCTCCGCCACCTACTTCGCCCTCGCCGCGCGCCACTTCGCAAAGGTTTCGGTGGTCGCCGCCGTCGGGGACGACTTCCGGAAGGAGGATCTCGACGTCCTCGCCTCGCGGGGGATCGACGTGAGCGGCGTCGAGCGCAAGCCCGGGCGCACCTTCAGGTGGGCCGCGAAGTACACGGACGATCTCCGCGGGCGGACTACCCTCGCGACGGAGCTCGGGGTCTTCGCCGAGTTCAAGCCGCGCGTGCCGGCCTCGCAGTCCGGCTCCCCGTACCTGTTCCTCGGCAACATCGATCCCGATCTGCAGCGCGGCGTCCACGCCGGGATGGAGCGCCCATCGCTTGTCGTCTGCGACACGATGAACTTCTGGATCGAGGGGCGGCGCGAGGCGCTCGACAGGACGCTGAAGGTCATCGATCTCCTCGTCATCAACGACGAGGAGGCGATCCTCCTGTCGGGGGAGGGGAACCTCGCGCGCGCCGCGGGAAAGATCCTCGGGATGGGGCCGAAGGCTCTCGTCGTGAAGCGCGGCGAGCACGGCGCCGCCGTCTTCGGGAAGGGGTACGTCCTCTTCGTCCCCGCGCTGATCCTCGACGGCGTCGTCGATCCGACCGGAGCGGGGGACACCTTCGCGGGGGGCCTCGTCGGCTGCCTCGCGGCTCTCGATCTCGGGGGCTCGCGGGCTCTCGACGAGCCGTCGATGCGCCTCGCGGTCTCGGCCGGAACCGCGCTCGCGTCGTTCACGGTGCAGGGGTTCGGCGTCGAGTCGCTCGTCGGCGTCACGCCCGCCGCGATCGCGGAGCGCCACGCGCAGCTCCTGAAGCTCGCGGGATGGAGCGGCCTGAAGCTCCCGCTCGGCGTTTCCGCCTGACCAAGCCTGCGGCGCGCCGCGATCCGATGCGGCCGTCGGTCCTCGTCCCCGGCCTCGCGCTCGCCGCGGTCGGCACAGCCCTCCTCGGCGTCCGGATCGGCAACCCGTGGCTCCTCCCGCTCCTCAACGCGGCCCCTGCGTACGCCGTGATGCTCCGCCTCGTCGTTTCCGGGAGGCGGTTCGCCGCGTTCCTCTCGATCGTCTGGTGGGCCGCGTGCCTCGGCGCGTCGATGACGGTCCTCTGCGCCGTGGACCCGTGGGGGACGGCGACGGCGGCCGTGCATCACGGCCCCGAGTACTTCCAGGAGATGCGCGCGTGGGTCGAGACAGGCCGTGGGTGCGAGTCGACCCCCGCCTGCTTCGTCCCGGTCCACCTTCGCCACGCGGCGATCTTCATGGCCCTCGCGCTCGCCTCCGCCGGGGCGCTCGCCCTCGTTCTCGGCGCCGTCCTGATGAACTACATGGCCTACTTCGTCGGCTCTCTCACCGCCGCGGCCGTCACCCCCGTCGCCGTCGCCGCGATCTCGTGGTTTCCGTGGTCCCTCGTCCGCATCGTCTCCTTCATCGCCCTCGGCACGGCGCTCGCCGAGCCCCTCGTCTTCCGCGTCACGCGCCGGCCGGCGCCGCCGGGGCGGGCGATCTGGATCGCGGTCGCCCTCGCCGGCCTCCTCCTCGACATCGCGCTCAAGGCGTGGCTCGCCCCGCGCTGGCCGTTCCTTCTGCGCCCGCTCCTGCACGGCTGATTGACAGGGCCGGCGGGAGGCCTCTATTATCTCCAAGGATCTGACAGGTGAGGACTTATGCCTAGAGTCGTGGAAGGACATCTCGGCGCGAAGGGGCTTCGCGTCGCCATCGTCGCCAGCCGGTTCAACGAATCGCTCGTCTCTCGCCTCCTCGCGGGGGCGGTCGACTGCCTCACGCGCCACGGCGCGGAGGACTCCGCGATCACCATCGTCCGCGTCCCGGGATCGTTCGAGCTGCCGGGGATCGTGCGGCGCCTCGCCCTCGCGAAAAAGCACGACGCGATCGTCGCCCTCGGCGTCCTCATCCGCGGCGAGACGCCGCACTTCGATCTGATCGCGGCCGACGTGACGCGCGGCCTCGGGGCGATCGCCGCCGAGACCGGTGTCCCCGTCGCCTTCGGGGTCCTCACCGCCGAGACGTCCGAGCAGGCGGCCGAGCGCGCCGGCGGGAAAATGGGGAACCGGGGCTGGGACGCGGCCATCGCGGCGATCGAGATGGCGAACCTGGGGCGCGAGCTTGGCTGAGATCCGCGAGAGCACCGCGATAGGGGAGAGGCGGCGGGCGAGAGAGTACGCGCTGCAGCTCCTCTTCCAGCTCGACCTCTCCCCGGAGGGGACGGTCGAGGCGGCGGCGGCATTCTGGGAGGGGAAGAAGGTCCGCGCGTCGATCGTCGAGTTCGCCGACACCCTGGTGAAGGGGACGGTCCTCCACCAGGCGTGGCTCGACGCGACGCTCAGCTCCATCTCCCATCACTGGCGCATCCCGCGCATGGCGGTCGTCGATCGCAACATCCTCAGGCTCGCCCTCTACGAGCTGGTCTTCGAGACGGCCACACCTCCCATCGTCGTCATCAACGAGGCGATCGAGATCGCGAAGAAGTTCGGCAACGAGGAGTCGGGGCCGTTCGTGAACGGGATCCTCGACGCGATCCGGCTCCGCCTCGAGTCGGGGGAGATCGCACTTCCCCCGGCGGTCGCCCCGGGCGCGATCAAGACGCCGGCCTGAAGCTCTGGCTGCTAGACTTGCCCTCGGTTGCGAGGGATTTCGGTTTGAGCCCAAGAGCAGCACGAGCTAGATCTTCAGGTCGGTCGGCGGTCAGAGAGTCGACTCTCAGGCCGTACTCGGCCACACTAGGCACCCTTCTCTCGAGCGTGGACCTCCTGCGCCGTAGCGTCTCCCGGAAACTCGATCCGAATCACCGCGCGGAGATGGGGCAGTTCTTCACCCCGGCATCCGTTGCGGAGTTCATGGCAGGATTGTTCGACTTCTCCGCTCCGGCCGTTCGAGTCCTGGATCCTGGAGCCGGGATAGGGTCGCTCTCGGCAGCTTTCGTAGCAGCCGCATGCAGAGCGAACAAGCCCCCCAGCGTCATCAAGCTGACTGCGTACGAAGTTGATCCCGCTCTCTCCTCTCATCTCAACGAAACTTTGAACCTGTGCCGCACGACCGCGGGGGCGGCCGGAATTCGACTCGAAGCTCAGGTGATCCCGCATGATTTCCTCGAATGCGGAACCCGGGCCTTGACGGCGAGCCTGTTCGAGGACGCGTCGCGAGATCGCTTTGACTGCGTCGTGCTCAACCCGCCGTACAGGAAAATGCGAACGGAGTCACGAGAGCGAAGGCTGCTCCGGCGCATCGGCATCGAGACCAGCAACCTGTACTCGGGTTTTCTGGCGCTAGCCTCTCAACTCCTTGAGCCCGGCGGCCAGCTCGTCGCCATCACTCCACGGAGTTTCTGCAATGGTACCTATTTCGAGGCCTTCCGACGCTCGTTCCTGAGCACCGTGCGCTTCCGCAGGCTGCACGTGTTCGAGTCGCGGGATCGAGCCTTCTCGGACGATGATGTCTTGCAGGAGAATGTGATCTTTCGCGCCGATCGAATCACCAGTTCGGATGGTGTCGTG